>CAZEIT010000483.1:0-1505 GCA_964512515.1 uncultured Desulfobulbus sp. | reverse complement strand
GCAAGGGCAAGGTAAAACGGGCTGAAACGAAGGCGTGTAGCAAGGGGTGCTGCAAGTGCGACCCTGCCACACTGGAACTGTACGAATGGGTTGGTTAGGCACTGGCATTGCGCCATATCAAAGAATTTGAAGGAGTAACGGGATGAAGAAAAAAATTATGGGGCGTGCTGTTTTAACCCTGCTGTTCGGCTCTTGCTGCCTGTCTGCGGCAAGTGGATTTGCCGCTGCTCCGGCTACAAGAGAGCTGGCGGAGCTGAAGGCGCAGATCGAGGAGTTGCAGCAGCGCAACGAGGCCTTAAGCCGCCGCCTTGCCACTATGGAAGAGGGGCTGGCTGGGCAGAATGCCCGTATCCTGAAGCAGGACAAAAAGATTGATGAAAAGGCCGCAGCCGCTGGCGGCACTGATGCGCTTAGCCGTATCGGTAAATATGTGAGCGTAAGCGGGCTTCTTGAAGGAGATCTGGTGTTTTCCGGCGACTACGCAGGCGAGGACAGCAGCGAGATCACCCTGAGCACAGTTGAACTTGGCTTTGATATTGCCCTGGCCGAGTGGGCCAATGCCTTTACCCTGCTCAAGTACGATGGCGATGAGGACGATTTTTTTCTGGACGAGGGCTATCTGACCCTGGGCCAAACCGATGCTTACCCAGCTTTTCTCAGCATTGGCAAGATGGTGACTCCTTTTGGCGACTACAACACCAATATGCTGCAGGACCCATTTACTCAAACATTAGGGGAAATCAACGAGGGGGCAGCGGTTATTGGCTATGCGAGAAACGGAATAACCGCCTCTGCCTTTGCCTATAACGGCGTTGACGAGCTGGGCGACAACAAGAAAATAAACGGTTTCGGCTTGGGGCTGCGTTATGACCTTGAACAGGAAGAAGGTCTGAACCTGCGCCTTGGCGCGGGCTGGGTGGATAATCTGGCCTCTGCGGGCGGCATCAGTGACGCCCTGCCAAGAACCGAGGATGACGAACCCCAGCTCACCGATTCGGTGGCAGGTGTTAATCTGCATGCTGGCGCATCCTACGGGCCTTTCTCGGGCCTGGTTGAGTACACTGCCGCTCTGGACAGTTTTGACGCAGCAGACCTGGCTTTTAGGGACGGCGGCGCGCAACCGGCAGCCTTAAACGGCGAGCTTGCCTACAGCACGGCAATACTGGGTTTTGACACGGTGTTTGCCCTTGGCATGCAAAAAACCTGGGAATCTCTGGGCCTGGAATTGGCAGAGCTGCGTTATTCCGCTGCCGTGGCGGTTGCGCTTGTGGAAGGGGCCACGGTCACCTTGGAATATTTTCTTGATGAGGATTACGATTCCAGCGACGGCGGCACTGGCGATGATGGCTATGGCTTTACCACCAGGCTGGCGTATGAATTTTAAGGATTGAAGGCCATAAAACTTTTTGAAGCTGCCGCTCACTCCTCGTACCGGGCTGAAAACAGCTTTGATCTCAAGCTGGCAGTACAGACTCAAGAGTTTAGAAAACACATAACCTTGGAGT
>CAZEIT010000482.1:0-1512 GCA_964512515.1 uncultured Desulfobulbus sp. | reverse complement strand
GTTACGAAAAGCCTTGCGGCAAGTACATCAAGCCTTGAAACCCGGTGCATATCTTTTGCTTACAGAACCGGTACATCGCGGCTTTTTGCACAGGGTGCTTAACATGTCCTTGCCTGAATTTCTGGCAATAATGACTGAGAGCGGCTTCCGTATAGAGCGTACGGTGCCGCTTCATTTCTGGCCTATGCGCCTTTGTTTGGCCTACGTTGCTTGGCCGGCTTGGCTAACAACCCCACTCTACCATATTGGACAAGCGCTGATGCTTCTGCCGGGCTTGTCCAGGTTGGGAGATTACTGGGCCATAGTCGCTTTCCCGGTGAAGCATGAGCCGTCGCCTGATCAGTTGCAGATGGAGGAAAGCGAGGCATGAAGCTCTGCGGCCATTGCCATAGGGCATTGGAGGAGGGTAGTGATTGGCGCTGTCCCTTCTGTCACTGGCAAGCTGCTGTTCTCAATGGCTGGCCTGCCTTTGCTCCCGAACTGGCGCAAGGAGGCGCTGGCTTTCACGTCGAGGGCTTTGAAGAGCTGGCCGGAGCTGAGCAGGGCAGCTTCTGGTTCCGCAGCCGCAATCAACTCATTCTCTGGGCCTTACGTACCTATTTCCCTTCGGCCCAATCTTTTTTTGAGGTCGGATGTGGCACGGGTTTTGTGCTGTCCGCTGTTGCGGCCGCCAATCCGGGGATGAGGCTGGCGGGTAGTGAAATCTTTGCAGAAGGGCTGCGTTTTGCTGCTCAGCGCCTGCCCGGCGTCGAACTGATGCAGATGGATGCGCGTACTATCCCTTTTGTCGATGAGTTTGATGTCATCGGCGCTTTTGATGTGCTGGAGCACATTGCAGAAGATGAGGTGGTGCTCGGTGAAATGTTCAGGGCGTTGAAACCGGGCGGCGGTCTGCTCGTCACGGTGCCTCAGCACATGTTCCTGTGGAGCGCCACCGATGAACAGGCCTGCCATGCGCGCCGTTATTCTGCGCCTGAGTTGCGGGCAAAGGTGGAGCGAGCAGGTTTTGAAGTGCTTCGCCAGACCTCCTTTGTCAGTTTGTTGCTGCCTGCCATGTTGTTGACACGCCGAAAAAAAAAGATTCGTCGGGAGTCCATTGCTTCCTGCGAACTCCAGCTCCCTAAACTGCTGAACAGTATGCTTGGCCAGATTATGCGCTGTGAACATTTTTTGATCCGGCAGGGGGCCAGCCTTCCATGCGGCGGTTCTCTGTTGCTTGTGGCCGGAAAACCGTAACAGCCCGGTGGCAAGCTGTTTTTCGTGGGCTGTGGCTGCAGAAAACTGAAATTTCAATAGTCTGGAAGCAACGCTTGCTCTTCTCTTGTTATATCGAATATGAGGATCTCCATGAATTTTTGTCCTTCCCGCTTTGAAAAAATATGTGCCGCGACCATGCTGGCGCTGACCTTCGCTGTCCTCTGGGCTGTGCTCATCTTTCCCATAGTGGATGGCGATATCTGGTTCCATATGCTGTATGGAAAGCTCATGCTCGAAAACCAGTCTTTGCTGGTC
>CAZEIT010000481.1:0-1522 GCA_964512515.1 uncultured Desulfobulbus sp. | reverse complement strand
GTGACCACAGCCGAGGTGGTGGCCTCGCCCACGGCCATGGCGCTGCGGCCGCATTCCATGCCGCGCAGGCATCCGGCAAAACCGATGAGCACCCCAAAGACCGCACTTTTGGCCACACCCTGAAAGCAGTGGTAAAGGTTGACGGATTTGATGGCCTGATTCAGAAATTCGCTTAAGGACAAATCCAGCACAGTATAGCCGATAAAGGCACCGCCCAGTATACCCATAACATCCGCGTAGATGCACAGAAGCGGCATCATCAGCGCCAAGGCAAAGAGGCGCGGCAGCACCAGAAAGCCCGTGGGAGAGATGCCCATGGTGCGCAGGGCGTCAATTTCCTCATTGGTCTGCATGGTGCCAAGCTGGGCCGCATAAGCCGCACCGATGCGGCCCGCGATAATGATGCCGCTCATAAGCGCGCCCATCTCCAGCACCATGCCCAGGCCGACCAGATTGGCGATATATATCTCCGCGCCAAACATCTGCAACTGTACCGCCCCGACAAAGGAAAGAATCACCCCCACCAGAATCGCAATCAGGGTGACGATAGGCAGTGATTCCACTCCGCAGGACTGGATAAAATAGAGAAAATCCCGCATGCGGAAGGGAGATTTGCCTGCAAACAGGCGCAGCATCTCCAGTACGATTTCGCCGGTAAAGGTGGCCATGCTGGTGGCGCTTTTGTAAACAGCAAGCGCCCTGATGCCGATGCGGTGCAGAAGCGAGCCTTGTTTTGTGCGGGGGCCCGGCCCTGTGGCCTCAGCCTGGCGGGAGAGCCGCAGGAGGCGAAGCGCGCCAGGAGGCAGCGCCTCTTCATTGATGTTGAGCGAATGCTTGCGGGCCGTTGCCGTCAATTGTTGCAAAAAGAGCAGCAGGCGGGTATCCCATTTTCCCAACTCCGCGCCGTTGACCACAAGCCCAGTGCATGCGGGGCTCAGCGCCTGCTCAAATTCATCCAGAGCTGGTATCGGACTGTTCAGTGTCCAATCGCCATGCAGATGAATCTGGATGCAGCCTGACCCGGTCTGTTCAAGGGTATAAGCCGGAGAACCTGAGAGCATAATAGCAAGGAATGGCAAGAAAAAACGTATTCGAGCTAGGGAGGCGGCGGGGCCGGTGTGGCATAGAAAAAGGATTGCCGGGAAATGTGCGCCTTCCGCTGCCTGATTCCAGCAATGGGGCAGAATTGAGCGGCAGCGGAAGGGCTTGGCAGGAATTAATCAACCGGGTAAAAGAATTCCTTTTCCGCCCCGCATTTCGGGCAGACCCAGTCATCGGGCAGATCGGCAAAGGCGGTGCCAGGATCGATCTTGTTGTCATAGTCGCCTTCGGCCGGGTCATAGATGTAGCCGCAGGGGCATTCCATTTTTTGCACAGTGTGTCTCCTTGGTTCAAGATGATGGGGAGCGCCTTGTTCAGATCAAAGCGCTGCTTGGCTGGCGCAAGGAGTCAGCCAAGGGTATCCGATAACAAAGTGTCATTGTATCCGTACTTTACCGTGGAGACAAGGAAAAGCGGAATC
>CAZEIT010000480.1:0-1534 GCA_964512515.1 uncultured Desulfobulbus sp. | reverse complement strand
ATTCCCATTTTTTCATAATTCCTCCTCTTCAGTTGATTGTACAATATAATTCCGACTTGAATCAATTATCTGCCACCTTCCGGCGGATTGTCCAGGATTCTTTTGCTGCCTAAACAGAGCACGTAACAGGTCAGAAATATATACTTATTGCAAAAAAATATCAATTGCAAAGAGGAAGTAAAAGTACAGTTAAGCAAGGAGATCAGAAAGCATAAAGTGTATCATTTTTATTTCGGTCTATTAATCCGAACCTCTTTTACCCTCAGAGCAAAACCCAAAACAAAACATAAAAACCCCCTCCACCTCATTGAGGAGAAGGGGGTTTGGTACCACTGTGGGCTATCCGTGGTTTCGACTTACATCATGCCGCCCATACCACCCATACCGCCCATGCCGCCCGGAGGCATACCGCCCATACCGGCGTTCTTATCTTCCTCCGGCAGGTCGGCGATCATGCACTCGGTGGTCAGCAACAGGCCGGAAACAGAGGCTGCATTCTGCAGGGCAGAACGGGTTACCTTGGCCGGATCGATAACACCAGCCTCGATCAGGTCTTCATAGCTTTCCTTGGCGGCATTGAAGCCATTCGGTCCTTCAAGGCCCTTGACGTGCTCCACAATGACCGAGCCCTCGCAACCTGCATTGCTCGCGATCTGGCGGATCGGCTCTTCCAGAGCGCGACGGATGATGTTCTTGCCCAGTTCCTGCTCGCCTTCAAGACGCAGTTCATCCAACACCTTGAGACAGCGCAGATAAGCCACACCACCGCCAGGCACCACTCCTTCCTCCACCGCAGCACGGGTGGCATTCAGGGCATCCTCAACACGGGCTTTTTTCTCCTTCATCTCCACTTCAGTGGCAGCACCAACATTGATCACTGCCACACCACCAATCAGTTTTGCCAGGCGTTCCTGCAGCTTTTCGCGGTCATAATCAGAGGTGGTGTCTTCGATCTGGGCACGGATCTGCTTTACCCGGGCAGCCAACTTGTCTTTGTCACCAGCACCGTCAATAATGGTGGTGTTGTCCTTATCCACTGCAATCCGCTTGGCCGTGCCAAGATCGTTGATGGTGATGTTCTCAAGTTTGATGCCAAGGTCTTCGGTGATTACCTGGCCGCCGGTAAGGGTAGCGATATCCTCAAGCATGGCCTTGCGACGATCGCCAAAACCGGGCGCCTTGACTGCAGCAATCTGCAGGGTGCCACGCAACTTGTTGACCACCAGGGTGGCCAAGGCCTCGCCATCCACATCCTCGGCGATAATCAGAAGCGGCTTGCCCATCTTGGCAACCGACTCGAGGATGGGAAGCAGATCCTTCATGCTGGAGATCTTTTTCTCGTTGATGAGAATGAGCGGGTTATCCATACTCACTTCCATCCGCTCGGGATCGGTGACAAAGTACGGGGAGAGGTAGCCACGGTCAAACTGCATACCCTCAACCACATCCAGGGAGGTTTCCATGGACTTGGCTTCTTCAACCGTGATCACGCCTTCCTTGCCGACCTTGTCCATGGCCTCGGCGATAATGTTGC
>CAZEIT010000479.1:0-1552 GCA_964512515.1 uncultured Desulfobulbus sp. | reverse complement strand
ACCTGGCCGAAGATGCTGAAGCCGCCTTGCTCCTGCATGCTTTTTTTTTTTTTTTGGGTGGAGGGTGCAATCCACACCCGACTGGCGGCATAGGCAGCGCCATCCATCAGGCGGGCCACCCGCTCAAGATGGCTTAAGTGGGTCATGCAGGAACCAATGAAAACCTCGTCTATGGCTGCGCCGGCAACAACGCTCAAAGGGCGCACATCGTCGGGATCGTTGGGACAGGCCAGCAGGGGCTCGGTCAGCTCGTTCAGATCAATTTCCAGCACAGCTGCATATTCAGCGCCTTCATCGCGCTTAAGCAGGGAGGGCGCAGCCAGCCACTGTTCCATGGCGGCAATGCGGCGTTTGAGGGCTTCGGCATCCTGGTAGCCATCCGCCACCAGGCTTTTTAAAAGCTCTACATTGTCGGCCACATTGGTCTGCACTACCTCTAGTGGCAGGGCAAGGGCGCATGCTGCGGCGTTGCGTTCAGCCGAGGCGTCGCTCAGCTCAAAGGCATCTTCCACGGTCAGATCATCCACGCCCTCTATTTCAAGGATAGCACCGGCAAAGATGTTCTTTTTGCCCTTCTTGGCCACAGTGAGCAGACCCTTTTTTATGGCAAAAAACGGAATGGCGTTGACCATGTCGCGCACGGTAATGCCGGGGCCACGCTTGCCTGTAAAACGCACCAGCACCGAGGGCGGCACTTCCAACGGCATAAAGCCCAGGGCTGCGGCAAAGGCCACTAGGCCAGAACCAGCGGGAAAGGAAATGCCCAGGGGGAAACGGGTGTGGGAATCGCCGCCAGTGCCCACGGTATCTGGGATAAGCATGCGGTTCAACCACGGGTGGATAACGCCGTCTCCGGGCTTAAGGCTGATTCCGCCACGACTGATGGCAGCCTCACGCAGGGTCTGCCAGCGCAGCAGATCGCCTTTTTTGGGGTAGGCGGCGGTGTGGCAGTAGGACTGCATATAAAGATCGGTCTTAAAGCGCAGACAGGCGAGTTCTTCCAACTCCTGCACGGTCATGGGGCCAGTGGTGTCCTGGGAACCCACGGTGGTGATCCTTGGTTCGCAGAGCATGCCTGGCACCACGCCGTCAAGGCCGCAGGCGCGGCCCAGTATCTTCTGCGCCAGGGTGTACTGCTGGCCCGGCTTGGGCTGCGGACTGGCTGCCTCGGCAAAACAATTCGGCTCAGTAAGATTGAGGGCCTTGCAGGCCGCACGGGTGAGGTTGCGGCCAATGATCAGGTTCAGGCGGCCACCCGCACGGTACTCATCAAGCAGGGTGGCTGGCGGCGGCTGCACGGCAACCGGGGTGCCATCCTCTTTGCGCAGTTTCAAGCCAGGGAGTTCTAAAATGATGCGGTCGCCGCTCTGCAGCTGTTCCACCTCGCATTCCAGCGGCAGCACCCCGGCATCACGGGCCGTGGCATAGAAGATGGGAGCGATTACTTTGCCCAGCACCACGCCGCCGCGCCGTTTGTTCGGACTACCCGGCATATCTTCGCCAATGTGCCAGGCCAGAGAGTTGATGGCTGATTTTCGTGAAGAGCCGGTGC
>CAZEIT010000478.1:0-1597 GCA_964512515.1 uncultured Desulfobulbus sp. | reverse complement strand
ACCTTCATCGCGATTATCACTGTGGCTGTAGCTGATAAAGGCCATGTAGCCGCTGTCTTGCCCTGCGGCTGGGGCTTCTGCGCTGGTCTGTGCTGTTGCCATAAGGGAAAGGACGAAAAAATGTCGAGGAGACAAAAAGAGTTCAGAGGCGACTGGAACGTGCCATTGCAACTGATTGCAGGCTGCAACAATTATAGGGGCAACTGTGTAGAAGCATGTAACGGATGGTATTCAGGTGCTTTTTTGCAGATACCTTGCGCGCGCCGCCATACCTGTACATGGACTTTCTTAGGCCTTGTCTGGTACTGCTTGCTGCCATGAGTAAAAGTGTCTATTTTTGTTCACACATAAAAAAGCTGCAAGCTGGGAGGCAAACTCCTGGCGGGTTTAGAGGCCGCACCCTATCCAGTTCCAGATCAACAGCAATGTATCAAGGAGGCAAGGCCAATGCGGCGCAGGGGTATATAGAGTACATTCTGCGAGCACTTGCCAAAGCCGATACAGATAGGGCTTTGATATGGAAATGGAATTACATCATGCCAATAATCAGGAGGATATCATGCGCGACAATACCCACACCTATAGTCAGATGCACGGAGAATTACAGCAACTGATCGACCGGGCCCAGCAACTGGTGGACGCCACCGCCGACAAGCTGGATGATGGCATTCAGAGCGCACGCGACGCCTTGGTTAACGGGCTCGAAGATGCGCGCTGGCAGGCGGCTGACCTGGAAGAACGGCTACGCGCCAGGACAGATCAAGCCCAGTGTTTTGTTGAAGAAAAGCCCTATCAGGCGGTGGGTTATTCTTTTATGGCCGGGCTTTTTCTGGGCTGGATATTAAGCAAATAAGCGTTTGTACTGTACCCAGAAAACAGCAGTTTCATTTAGAAGTGTGAGGAGTGCGCCGCAGGCTGTTGTGCTGCGGCGTGACAACTCATTGTTTTTCCAGCCAGCTGCCCGCAGGCCGCTGAGATATCACTCCCCCTGCTCTGCCGGATAAAAACAGTATAGCCCTGCTGGCGCAGGATATCCTGAAAGTGCAGCACCCGCTCCATAGCAGGGCTGTAGAAATCATTGCCTGCCACTGGGTTGACCGCCAGTAGATTGATTTTGCAGCGTACCTCACGCAGAAGTACGGCCAGTCTGCGCGCATCTTCATCACTATCGTTTATGCCTGCCAGCAAGGTGTATTCAAACATCACCCGCTTGCGCCGTTTCTGCCGGTAGCGTCGGGCAGCATCGATCAGTTCTGCCAGGGGATAACTCTGGTTGACCGGCATGAGCTGGCTGCGGGTGCGGTCATCGGCTGCATGCAGGGAGATGGCCAGGTTGACATCGGTCTGCTCTCCCAGCCGCAGCATCTGTGGCACCAGGCCACAGGTGGAAACGGTGATACGACGGTTTGAAAAATCAAGCCCGCGCTGCTCGGTAAAAATGGAGATGGCGTCTAGCACTCGCTCCAGATTGGCCAGCGGTTCTCCCATGCCCATGAAGACCAGGTTGGTGAGCGGCGGCATATTTTCGGCCAGCATCCAATCGCGCACTGCGCAGACCTGATTAACGATCTCAGCCACGCTCAAATTCCGGCCAAAG
>CAZEIT010000477.1:367-1620 GCA_964512515.1 uncultured Desulfobulbus sp. | reverse complement strand
TGCGCAAGCGTCGGGTGGGCTGAGCCTGTCTACCTGTCCTGCCCCATCGGGGCGGGGCCTCTTCTTTTATAATGGCGCGTTGCCGACCGGTCACGCCCGGTAACCCTGCCCGGGTGATGGAATTGGTAGACATACCGGACTTAAAATCCGGAGCCGCAAGGCGTACGGGTTCGACCCCCGTCCCGGGCACCATGACTATTGCAGGGGTGTTTTTCACCAATCTGCCGGTGTCATGACCTCCTCCCCCTTCCTCCTGATGGCCATTCCGGCCGTGGTCGCCCTGGTCGGCGGCTTGCTGGCGGCCGTCTGGTCACCCGGCCACCAGACGCGCAGCATGATCCAGCACTTTGCCGCCGGTGTCGTGCTGGCCGCCCTGGCGGTAGAACTGCTTCCAGAAATCGCCCGCGAACACCCTCAGCCCTGGCACATCATTGCTGCCTTTGCCGCTGGCAGCTTGTTCATGTACGGCCTCAAGTTGTGGAGCCTCCGGCCGGCAGCCTGCTGCTGGCGCAAGTCTCGCACGACACCATCAGCACCGTCCTGTCCTTCAGCGCCGCGGCCCTGCTCTACCTGGTAACCGAAGAGCTGCTGATGGAGGCCCACGAAGTGGAAGAAAAGTCCTACTTCACGCTGATCCTGTTTGGTGGTTTCCTGACATTCTGGTGTATCCAGTTGCTGGGGCAAGGCTGAGCATATAGAAACCATGACAAAACCAACTCCCAAAACCATCCAGATTTTTCTGCCAGGCGGTAGTCCAACAGGCATTCGCGTCGCTGAAATAACGACACGTATCGTCCAGGTATTTGACATCCCGAGAAAGCTGCTGGCTGACTTCCTGAAGATGCCGGAAAGTCAACAGGTAGGCGTTTATTACCTGGTTTCAAAGCCGGAAGACGGTAGTGAGCCACAAGTCTATGTGGGTCAATCGGGTGACCTGCAGACGCGTCTCAAAGGGCATGACACGCAGAAAGATTTCTGGGAGCGCGCGCTGGTCATGATTTCCCGCACCAACTCCCTGACCCAGACACATGCCCTGTTTCTGGAATGGCACAGCCTTCAGACGATTCGCAAGATTGATCGCTACTCTGATTTGAACGGCAATGCAGGGTCACGCCCCTACACGCCTGCTCCCATGGAAGCCGATTGCCACGAAATATTCGAAACGGGGCAAATCCTGCTCGCTACCTTGGGGTATCCGATGTTTGACCCATTGGTGCAAACAAGCAAGCCGGATGAGCCAGAAGAATATTTCT
>CAZEIT010000477.1:0-357 GCA_964512515.1 uncultured Desulfobulbus sp. | reverse complement strand
GAAGAGGGTTTTGTCGTGTTGACAGGCTCGGTTGGCCGCAAAAGCCATGTCCCCTCAATCAGGGGAACCAGTACCGCCAATCTTCGGGACAAGCTACTGGAAGATGGGGTCATGAAGGCGGTAGGAGATACCGTGATCTTTACCAAAGACCATCTATTCCGCTCGCCCAGCATGGCAGCAGCGGCCATACTGGGACGTACAGCCAATGGCTGGCAAGAGTGGAAAGATGAAGAAGGCAGGACGCTGGATGCAGTGAAGCGTCAAGCCCCACTGCCGTGAACTCTTCGGTGATACGGAAGGCCGGTGAATCTCTCGGTTTACCGCCTTACCAATACACCTTCGCCCCACGCATCTCTT
>CAZEIT010000476.1:0-1626 GCA_964512515.1 uncultured Desulfobulbus sp. | reverse complement strand
ACCAAGGTAGTTGGCTTACTCGTGCGAGTGGCGGCATCTGGCCGGAAGACCTTCCAGGTGTACCGCTGGCATCAGGGGCGGCCAGTTCGCTTGACCATAGGCGTCTGGCCTGATCTGAGCATCGAGCAGATACGCAAAATGGCAACTGCGATAAATGCAGAGCTGGCCAAAGGCGAGAACCCCAACGATATACTCCGCCAGCAGCGGCAAGAAATGACCTTTGGGGATCTGTTTGCGATGTACCTGGAGCGGCATGCAAAGCAGCGAAAGCGCACCTGGCGCGAAGATCAACGCTATTACGATCGGCACCTGGCAAACACACTTGGCCGGAAGAAACTTTCAACCATTACAAAGAGAGATATTTCCTTACTGCATGCAAATATCGGCAAGACTCGCCAAACTCATGCCAACAGAGTGCTGGCCCTTATTTCTTCCGTATTTGGTCGGGCAGTAGAATACGGTTTGTGGGAAGAGCTGAATCCATGCCAGGGGATCAAGCGATTCAAGGAGCAGAGCCGAGACCGTTTTTTGAGTGCTGACGAACTGGCCCGGTTCTTCCAGACCCTTGAACTTGAGCCAAACGATACCGCCCGCGATTATTTCATAGTCAGTCTGTTTACCGGTGCGCGGCGGGCAAACGTGCTGGCTATGCGGTGGAGCGATGTTGATTTGAATGCCGGCCTTTGGCGTATACCCATGACCAAGAATGGGATGCAGCAAACACTCCCGCTTGTACCTGCAGTTGTCGAGTTGCTCCAGCACCGGAAGGCCAGCACCAAGAGCCTGTTTGTTTTCCCAGGCAGTGGCGTTACCGGCCACCTGGTGGAGCCTAAAAAGGCCTGGGCACGGATCTGCAAGGCAGCGGGCCTTGAGGATGTGCGCATCCATGACCTACGCCGCACCTGTGGCTCCTGGCAGGCAAAGACTGGCGCGAGCTTACCAATTATCGGGCGGAGCTTGAACCATCAGAACGCATCTACTACCAGCATCTATGCGCGCCTTGACCTTGACCCTGTGCGCACCAGTATGGAGCGGGCTGCAGAAGCCATGCTTGAAGCATCCCGCCAGCCAGTGAAGGAAAAGGTGATCCCCATCAAGCGCGTTGCTAATGACACCAAGTAACACCTTGTCTCGATACTAAAAAACAGTATAATATGAAGGCATGGCAGATAACCCTGCACCCCAAGGTGATAAAGAAGATCCCGGCTTTACCCAAGCGGGTGCAACAGACCTTGGCCCTCCTCCTTCGGGAAATCGAGTTGAACGGCCCAGCACGGGGAAATTGGCCAAACTATGGCAAGTTGGGCAAGGACATGTACCACTGCCATTTGAAAAAGGGGCAGCCCACCTATGTTGCGGTGTGGTTGCTCAGGGACAAGGAAATCAGGCTGGTGGAGATTACTTATGTTGGAACGCACGAAAAAGCGCCCTACTGAAATAGAAATCAGCTTCAGGGGGCCGGAGCATAAGCGCCAGGAAGCCATCACCGCCCTGGAAGGCATGGGCTTTGTTGTTCAGGATGCTGCACCAATTTGGCGTTCAGCATTCCCTGATCTGCAGGAGAATGAACCTGGTACTTACCTTGCTGGAGCACGGCACCGGGAGGGGTTGACCCAACGGCAGCTG
>CAZEIT010000475.1:0-1639 GCA_964512515.1 uncultured Desulfobulbus sp. | reverse complement strand
GCCTGTCTGACTCATATCCCCGTAAGAAAGGCTGAATTTCGTTGAGAGTCATTTTGCTTATTTTATCCCTCAGGCTGTCTCACAAAACCCGACCAGTTCAACCGCAAGAAATTGATCTTCAGCGACTTGCGGAAATATTTGGGTGAAATATTTCGAGATTTGGCTAAGCAGAAGGACTGCGCAGTGATCGAAGGGCATTTGATGCCAGATCATGTTCATATCTTGCTTTCGATTCCGCCCAAATATTCAGTTGCCCAGATTGTTGGGTTTATCAAAGGGAAAAGTGCCATCCAAATTGCCCGTACCTTTCAAGGTAGAAAGAAGAATTTTGTTGGTCAGAATTTTTGGGCACGAGGATATTACGTATCCATAGCAGGTAAGGATGAAGCAGTTGTACGAGCATATATTCAGCACCAGGAAAAAGAAGACAAGCGATTAGATCAACTCAATATATTTGAGTAGGCCGCCACCTTTAGGTGGCTCCAGGTTTTCAACCGCTTTGAGCGGTCCATAACTCAAGCCACCGGCTCTGCCGGTGGTACATGACTTACGCTTAAATTTACGCCCAAAAACCAGACAAGAATGAGGGCAACAATCAGTCAGTGCAAACGCAAACAAGGAACAACATATCGAGTGGAAATAATAAGCCGCTGAAAACAAAAGCGTGCTGGCAACGCTCCATAAGTCACGAACACCTCCTGCCTAGTGTCCGCCACGCCTCTGGGTAAAGCAAAATAACAAAAACAAATTATTCCACTTTCAGGCCAACGATGGGGGCAGGGAGACGAGGCAAATGCGACGGAGGCGCTCATTCAGGTATGCCTCGTGAGCACGTGCCAACGTCGACACAAATTGGGTTTTGCCCAGTAAGACTCTAATACCAAAGTGGAATAGGCGGAGTTTTTAAGCAGAAGAGAACAAACGACAAAGCTCGTGATGGGTGAGCATGTTTACACAGAGGTGAATGCCCTGCCTACCTATGCCTGGGTGGCGGGCGACGGGCCGCCCTTGGTGGTAGTGCCAGGACTGGGTTGCGCATCCTGGATGTATCTGGAACTGGCAAAAAAGCTTACAGGTCAACGCACCGTATACCTCTATGATCCGCCAGGTCATGGTCTGAGTAAAGCCGGAAAAAATTATCGCAGTTCCATTTATCATCTGACCGACTATTTGGCCTAGTGGCTGCAGGGAAACGGCTTAGAGGGCGCACCGTTGCTTGGTCATTCCCTGGGTGGTGAAGTGATTTTCGATCTCGTCGGAAGGGTGGGCTATCCGGCGGCAGCCCTGATTGTCTGCGCGCCGACCGGCGTGCCGGAGAATCCTCGGGTGTTGCTGCAGTTGTGGCACTTTGTGCAAGATCTGCCCCGGGAGCATCCAAGGCTCATTGCACTGGGCCTGCGAGCGTATTGGCATTGCTCCTTGTTCCGTATCCTGCGCCTGGCCAGAAGCCAATCCAGGCATGTAGTCGGCACAGCCCTCCAGCAGATCCAGGCACCCACCCTGCTTCTATCTGGATCCAGAGATCCGGTTATTCATCCCTGGACGCTGGAAGTAATCCGCCATCAGGTAAGGGGGGCGGTTATCAGGTAATCCCCCCTAAAATTAGTCCTTTTGAAAAGTAGAATTTTCTCGTAACCTC
>CAZEIT010000474.1:0-1643 GCA_964512515.1 uncultured Desulfobulbus sp. | reverse complement strand
TAAGATAATTCTGGAAGAAGAATATGGGATCACTGACGGACCAGACACCTCAACGGGATGCAACGGCATCAGAATTAGAGCAATATAAACAAGCTCCTGCACTGATTGGCCAACAACTCGATACCAAAAACACTTTTAATTTATCCAATCCACATCACAGGCTATTTTTTGTAAGCCTTGATGGTACCCGTAATACCAGAAACAATCCCGACATTGATTATGTTCGGACTAATCCTGACTTACTTCAGAGGATGGCACCGAATATCCCAGGAAAAGTTCGCTCGATTTACAAATCAGGCCCCGGCGGAGACTATAAAAACGATAGCTTTCTTGAAAGACTGCAGGATGCTGCTAGTGGGGATAGTTGTACGGAAACAGCCAAAGAAGCTTACGACGATTTCATTGTACAGGCGCACAGGTGGATTCAAGATGATCCCCAGACAGAGATTCATGTCTCAATGGTTGGATTCAGCCGAGGCTCAGCCACTACCAGGGAATTTGCCAACCTAGTGCATGAAAAAGGCATCCCCGCTGCTGACGGTAATGGGTATTTAATTCCTCCTGGAAAAGTACATTTAGACGTTATGTTGCTTTATGATACCGTTGCCACGGGACAGGAAACAGTACTGAATCTTGACATTCCACCAGGCCTACAGGTTGTTCATCTAACTGCCAATGATGAAAATCGTTATTTTTTCCCATTATCCAGTGTCAAAGATCCATTTAACCTCGCTGATCAAGGTATCATAGAGGTTGGTTTTGCCGGCGCGCATTCAGATATAGGCGGTGGCATTGAGTATGGTGGACTTTCAGCTAGAACTCTTGAGCTTGGGCACTATGTGTTAGGTTTAATGGGTGTGCCTCTTGATCCTATTCCGGAACCCTATCGTGTTGATCTAGACAAAATCACTGTCCATGATTCTGGAGATATCTTTAACCTGAGTAGCGTCGAGGATTTTTTAGCAGCTTGGGGAAATGTGGAAGTTGGTGATCGGAAAATTTTGTACGCAAGCAACCCAAACCGCCGTTCACCAGAACAGCAGGCCGCTGCAGAAGCCGCGGAAGCAGCCGCTCGTCTTAAAGCTGCACAGGAATGGGTCAAAGTGCAGCAAGAGGCAGAGGCTCGTACAGCAGGCGTAGAGGCATATGGCAGCCTGAATCAGTTTGTCCAGGCGGTGGAAGATGGCGATGCTGTGGAAATAGCCCGCACTTATGCCCATTATATTACCGCACAGGAGAACAATGTCCGCGCGCAAAGCGCCCTTAAGGGAAAGCAGGATAGCCAGCTCAGTGACGCCGCTCACGCTGCTTTTTCCGCTGCAGCAAATGGGCTTGATCTCACCCAGGCCATCCGCAGCGGAGATGGTTGGGGCATTGCCGGCGAGACCGCAGCACTGTTGCGGGATATTGACAGCTATGTGCGAGCCACTGGCGGTTCGTTTCTGGGCACAGATGGCAACACCGCCCTCGGTGGAGTGCAATCTGCCATCGGCCTTGCGGCAGCCATAGACGGGGGTGATGAATGGGGCATAGCCGGATCAGCCCTCGGCTTGATGCAAAACTTCAGCAACCATCCTGGACTAAGCACAGCTGCCTCTGCAGTTTCCTTGGCAATAAACATTGCCAATCTGGATGATGTTTTT
>CAZEIT010000473.1:0-1650 GCA_964512515.1 uncultured Desulfobulbus sp. | reverse complement strand
TTCGATCTTTCTCAATTTCCTGATTCCGAAACTTCCCGCCCCCAAGGAAGAAGACCTGTCACGGGGCATACTGGAGGCCATCGACATGGACAGCTACCGTGTCGAGGTGAAAGCCGGCATGCAGATTGGCCTTGCCGATCAGGATGCCGAAATCGATCCCGTGCCCACCAGCAGTGGCGGGCTTAAGCCAGAACCAAATCTGGACAGCCTAAGCAACATCCTCAAGGCCTTCAACTACCAGTTCGGCAATATCGAATGGAAGGATGCCGACAAAATCCGCAAGGTCATCGCCGAGGAGATTCCGGCCAAGGTGGCTGCTGCCTGGGGCGCTTTTTTGCTGGGCTGGCGCTGGGCCACCTTGTCCACCCCCTGCAGGAGAGCGCGCATAGCAGCCTCCTGCAGGCGGCCATCCACACTGGTAGACACCTGCAGGCCACCGGTTAAAATTTCGCTGGTGCTGTAGCGTTCCTCAAGTTGGCTGCGAATGTAGAGGGCAAAAAAACCGTTGAGTGGCCTTTTCCAGCGGTTGATCAGGGCAAGCTCGCGATTGTAAGCCTGGTGCGCCTCTTCAGTGCTGATGATGCCATCTTCCACCATGCGGTTAAGCACATAGCGCTGCCTGGCCTTGGCGGCCTGAAAATTCTTCAGCGGCGAATAGTTACTGGGCGACTGGGGCAGACCGGCAAGAAGGCTTATTTCAGCAAGATCAAGCGCTCCCACGTGTTTGCCGAAATAGGTGAGTGCCGCAGCCTCCACCCCGTATGCGCCTTCGCCCAGGTAGATTTCATTGAGATAAATAGAGAGGATGTCTTCCTTGGTAAGCGCCTTTTCCAGGCGGTACGAAAGAAAGGCCTCGGTGAGCTTGCGACTGTAGGTTTTTTCCCGGCCCAGCATGAGGGCCCTGGTCACCTGCTGGGTGATGGTGGAGCCGCCCTGACTGCGGCTGCGGGAAAGAATATTGTTGATGGCTGCGCGCGCAATCGACCAGCCGTCCACCCCGCCATGCTCCCAGAAACGACCATCTTCGGCGGCCACAAAGGCCTTGGGCAGAAGTGGCGGTAAATCCGCATAGGCCAGCACCAGCCGAAATTCATGGGCCAGTACATCCAGGGGTTCGCCCCTGCGATCTACAATGAGTGTTGCCTGGGGCGGTTTGTAATCGGCCACCGAGTTGATAACCGGTAAGCGCAGGGAGATAAACCAGGCCAGAACCGAGCCGATGAGGAGCAGGCAAACAAGATTGGTTGCCAGAAACAGGCGGCCCAAGCTCTGTTCAGTGAGCATGCGAGCCCGGCCTTGGTGGCGGTACTGATTGGGTTGGTAGCGGTAGGGATCGGTAGACAAGGGAATACAGAAACTGTAGGGTAGATACCGGCTTGTGTGCTGGGAATGCCGCAAGTTTTATTTTAATCTGGCTTCTGCGAGCATGTTCCAAAGCCAGCACAGGCAGTGCTTTGATGTGGAAGTGGAATAAAGCCGCGCCAGGGCAGAATTCGGGCACATCGCCGTCATTGCTGCCGCATTTCTTGTAGCATGCTTTTTTGTTCTTGGCATCTGTAAACCGGCCATAATCCAGCCTGGTTCAGGTTCATCGTTCTGCTGATATGGTTGACAGTGTCAATGGAAATTTACTGTCCCTTGATTCTTAGT
>CAZEIT010000472.1:0-1665 GCA_964512515.1 uncultured Desulfobulbus sp. | reverse complement strand
GATTAAGCGGCGAGTGCGTAGTTATAATCGTCTGCGATTATATTTAATTCCGCCATTTTAACGAGCCGGCAGAAACTCGGCATGCAACATAAGCTTCAACATCCCCGTCGAATCCGTTTCGCCCCCATCTGAGTATTTATTGCGGCTTGGCCGCTTTATTCATCCCGGCCGCGGCGCATGGAGCGCTCGATCTCGCGGCTGCTTTCTTTCTCTTTAAGTGCGGCGCGTTTATCGTAAAGTTTCTTGCCGCGGGCCAGGCCCAGTTCCACCTTGGCCTTACCATTCCCTATAAAGTATATCTTGAGTGGCACAAGGGCAATGCCTTTCTCGTGCAACTTGCCAATCAGCTTGCGGATTTCGCGCCGGTGCAGCAGGAGCTTACGCGGCCTGAGCGGGTCTTGCTGCATGTTGGTGGCAAAGTTATACGGCGAGATGTGCACGTTGTAGAGGTAGAGCTCGCCGTTTTTGAGCTGGGCATAGCCATCACGCAGGTTGGCCTTGCCCGCGCGCAGAGACTTCACCTCCGGCCCGGTGAGCACCATGCCCGCCTCCATGGTTTCCTCGATATGATAATCGTGGAAGGCCTTCTTGTTCTTGCTGACTATTTTCTGCGCCATACCTACCGTCCTGATCCTGCCTATCAAACCTCACTGCTCACTGGTTACCCGCAGTGCTTCCTCCACCGTAGTCTGCCCGGCACGCACCTTGCGCCAGGCATCTTCCCGCAGGGTAGTCATTCCTTCACGGATGGCAACCTGCCGGAGTTCGCTGTCATTGGCCCGGGTGGCAATCAATTTCTTCAACTGGCCAGACATGGGAAAGACCTCGAAAATACCCATACGGCCCAGGTAGCCGGTGTTGCGACACTGCTGGCAGCCCTTGCCGCGCGTGAGTTCAATGGCATCCTTGCCGGCAACCGGAAAACCGAGCTTAGCCAGACTGTCGCCATCCACGCTGTAGGTTTCGGCACAGTGCGGGCAGATACGCCGCACTAACCGCTGCGCCAAGGCTCCCAGCATGGTGGAGGCGATAAGAAATGGTTCCAGACCCAAATCTTGCAAGCGCAGAATGGTGGAAACCGCATCGTTGGTGTGCAGGGTGGAAAAGACTAAGTGCCCGGTGAGCGCTGCCTGCACCGCGTGGGTGGCGGTCTCCAGGTCGCGGATTTCGCCGATCATGATGATGTCCGGATCCTGGCGCAGGATGTTGCGCAAGATGGTGGAAAAGGTAACATCGATCTGGTTCTGCACCGCGATCTGGTTGAATTCATCGTATACCATTTCCACCGGGTCTTCCACAGTGATGATGTTTTTGTCCGGGGTAGCGATCTGCTTCAGGGTGGAATAGAGGGTGGTTGACTTACCGCTGCCAGTGGGGCCGGTAACAAAGACCAGACCATGGGAGGAGGCCATGAAGCTGTTGTAGACCACCCGGTCCCGCCGCGAAAAACCGAGGTCATCCAAGTTTTGAAAAATAACCTCTGGATTGAGGATACGCATGACTGTTTTTTCGCCAAAGGCCACCGGCACGGTGGACACGCGTATTTCCGCATCCAGCGCGCCTTCCTCGTTACGGCCGATCTTGATGCGGCCATCCTGGGGCCGACGTTTTTCCGCGATATCCAGCCGGGCCAAACCCTTGATGCGAGAAGTAATGGCTGAGTGC
>CAZEIT010000471.1:0-1670 GCA_964512515.1 uncultured Desulfobulbus sp. | reverse complement strand
CTCTGGGGCTATTTTTCAAAGAGCTACCCACAAATTCTGCGGACGAGGCGAAAATATGCGAGACAACTTGTTCATTTCCGCATCATACAGGCTCTTCCAGAATACCAGGGCTGTAAGAGTAGATACCTGAATCCGTGAGCATTCATCAATGAAAGTGGTTTGCTCGTGCAATCAACATATTGAAATATCAGTATAAAAATTGCTATATACGCCTGTTCGTAAAACTCACTAGGCAGGTGCAAAATGAAGCGATTGATTCTTGAGCAGAGCAGCGAGGAATTCTACACCAGCCACTCCGGCCTGGCCCTGGTCGGCGCGTGCGTCAACCGCTACAGTGACTTGGGCCGCCGTGCAGGCCGGCAGAGCCGGGGGACTGAACAGATCAGCGACATTGATATCCTGCGCAGTTACCTGGGCTTGCTGTCCATGGGCAAAAGCGATTTTCAGGCTGTCACCGCCATGCAGGGCGATGACTACTTCAAACACGCCCTGGCCATTAACCGCCTGCCCTCAGCCGAAACCTTGCGTCAACGCCTGGATGCAGCGGCCACAAGCGGCCTGATTCCACAGGTTTTTCGCGCAACTCATACCATGCTCAAACAGCTTGGCGTCAAGGTTTCTGGTTGCGGCAATGGTCTGGTTCCCCTGGATGTGGACGTGTTCCCCCAGGATAACTCGAACACCAGCAAGGAAGGCGTGAGCCGAACCTATAAGGACTTCGACGGCTATGCCCCCATCGCCGCGTATCTAGGCCTGGAAGGCTGGTGCCTGGAAGTTGAACTGCGGCCCGGCAGCCAGCATGCTCAGCACGGATTTGGCCCCTTTCTTCGGCGGGCGCTCAAGGCGGCGCGCAGCCTCACGGATCAGGAGTGTTTGGCGCGGCTGGACTCGGCCCACGATGCCGAGGAAAACCGGAAGCTGCTCGCTACCACGGAAAAGGTACGTTTCATCATCAAATGGAACCCGCGTGGCAGCAGTGTGTTGTCCTGGCACGAGCGCGTGCTTGGCGAAGGCACGATCAGCATGCCGCGGCCTGGCAAGCGGGTCGGTCTCATGGTGATTGATGAACCGATGGAGATTGAGGGTGTTAGCTATCCCTGCCGCCGGATTGTGCGGGTGACGGAGCGGACCAGCGACCGCAACGGCCAGATGTTGCTCATGCCGCAGATCACCCTGGAAGGCTGGTGGACCAATCTGGATATGGCTCCCGAGGAGGTGATCTCACTCTATCGGGATCACGCCACTTCTGAGCAATTCCATAGCGAGTTCAAGACCGATCTTGATCTGGAACGGCTGCCCAGCGGCAAATTTGCCACCAACGCGCTGGTCATGGCTTTGGGTTGCTTGACGTATAACATCCTGCGGGCCATTGGGCAAATGGGGCTGCTGGGCGAGTTTTCCCCGATTCGGCATGCAGCCAAACGCCGACGAATCCGCACGGTGATGCAGGAATTGATCTACCTGGCGGGCCGGTTGATCAGCACCGGCCGACGGCTGATGCTGCGCTTCAGCCGTCACTGTCCTGGCTTTGCCGCATTTCAGGAGGTGTACGGGCAACTTGTGCCTGGCCGCTGAGCGCCACTATCTGGTGAAAAAGTGAACAATATGAGGAGAGGTATGCTCAATTTTCAGCAATGTAGTGAATTTTCAAAGAGCAAGACGCCAATGTC
>CAZEIT010000470.1:0-1676 GCA_964512515.1 uncultured Desulfobulbus sp. | reverse complement strand
GGTGCCTTTATCAAAGAGAAAAAAGATGGGCAGAACGAAGAGCAGCTCAAAAAGGCTGACCACCAAGGCAACAAGACGCACGGTCTCGATTTTTCGCTCTACAAACAAGAGGGAAATACCGCCGAGCACCGGAAAGAAGATGAGAACACTGAGCAGAGGCATGGGTACCTGTTCAACCTTAAGTAGCTATTGCTTAGTATCTGGTCAGCAGCAGGACAAGCAGCACCAGGACCCCACCGCCCATCCACGCCAGATAGTGCGAGACTACACCGTCCTGCAAGAGGCGCAGTCTCTGCGCAAAGGAGCCGATCAGACGCGGCAAGCCATTGACCACGCCCTCGATGCCACGCATATCGATCACCCGCAGCAGGACATGCTGGCTGAACCACAGGGAGGGCTTGACAATGGCAAACTGGTAGAGCTCATCCACATAGTATTTGTTGAGCAGTACCCGGTACGCGCCGCTAAAGCGGCTGGCCAGGCGCGAGGGCAGCTCCGGACGTTTGCGGTACATGAAAAAAGCCAGGATAATACCTGCAGCACCGACGACAACCGAGGTAATCATCAGGCCAAGTTCTGCGCCATGGGAGAGATGCACCTGGGGATGGCCCAGCACTGGCTCCAGAAAATGGGCCCAACGGTTGGAACCACCCAGGGCCGCCGGGATGCCAAACCACCCGGAAGCCACTGCACCCACGGCGAGGATCATAAGTGGCACGGTGACCACCAGGGGTGACTCATGCACATGATGCTTCTGTTCCTCGCTGCCGCGAAACTCCCCATGGAAAACCAGAAACAACAGACGAAAGGAGTAAAAGGCGGTAAGGAAAGCCACGACAAGACCAATCCAGAAGGCAAACTGACCGGCAGGGCTTGCGGAGTTGAAGGCCATCAAGAGGATCTCATCCTTGCTAAAGAAACCGGCAAAGGGCGGTATGCCTGAAATGGAGAGCGAAGCCAGAAGAAAAGTTCCATAGGTAATGGGCATGAATTTCTTAAGGCCACCCATGGAGCGCAGATCCTGCTCGTGGTGCATGCCCAGAATGACCGAACCGCAGCCGAGAAAGAGCAGGGCTTTGAAAAAAGCGTGGGTGAAGAGATGAAAAATACCGGCTGCATACGCGCCCACACCGCAGGCGATGAACATATAGGCCAACTGGCTGACCGTGGAGTAGGCCACCACCCGTTTAATATCGGTCTGTACCAGGGCGATGGTGGCGGCAAAGAGCGCGGTGATTGCCCCGAGCACGGTGATGAAATCGAGGGCAAAGGGTGAAAGGGTAAAAAGCGGATTGCAGCGGGCCACCAGAAAGACACCGGCCGTTACCATGGTGGCGGCATGGATGAGCGCACTGACCGGGGTTGGGCCTTCCATGGCGTCCGGCAGCCAAACATGCAGGGGAATCTGGGCTGATTTGCCGATAGCCCCACAGAAGAGCAGCATGGAGATCAAGGTGGGCAGAAGCAGCTCCATACCCAGAATGTTGATATGTTGACCACCGATGCTGTGGGCCTGCCTGAACACCTCACCGTAGTGGAGACTGCCAAACTGGGTAAAGATGAGCAAGAGCCCTAAAAGAAAGCCGAAATCACCAAAACGGTTGACGATGAAGGCCTTTTTGCCGGCATCGCTGGCTGACTTCTTGCTGAAATAAAAACCAATGAGCAGATACGAA
>CAZEIT010000469.1:0-1685 GCA_964512515.1 uncultured Desulfobulbus sp. | reverse complement strand
CCACGTCCCTTGCCCTTGCCCTTGCCCTTGCCCTTGCCATTACCCTGACCCATCCGCTGCTGATTGTTTTGCTCTCCATTAGCTGCATTTTGTCTGTCTCTGTCCATTTCCTGATCGTTCATGTTCATAGAATTTCTCCTTGGCTTGGCGTACTTTTCAAGAGTTCTACCTGATAAAAAATCAAAAAAAAGCATACCAGTCGGGTTGAGTTTATTTTGTGCATATGAACGCAATATAAAGAGCGCACGTGGAAATGCAATGTTTTTTCAGCATATGCAACCATTAAAATGATAAGCAGGTGCTGTTTCTGGATGGCCGCGCCAAACAAAAATTAGAGGAGAAGCGCCTGGGTATCGGCGAAAGGCTTGTGTCCATCGTGAGTTATGGCAGCACCTGACAGAACTGCCACAGGACAGGGATGCCGTCATTGTCTGCTTTTGCAAAGTATCCTTGCGCGGCTATATGGAACAGTGCGCGTGCTTGCTTACGGCCAACGGCTACAGCATTGTGCGGGTGATGAAGGGTGGCATCATGGCTGGCCCTATAGCCGCGAGAAATAATTCCATTTCCAGATCAAAGCCCCATCTGTGTCGGCTTTGATAAATGCTCCTCGGAGTACCCGCATGTACGCCTGCGTCGCATTTGCCTCGCCTCCTTGATATAATCCCTGAATCCGTGAGGATAATGAAGTAAAAGTGTAACAAACATATTGATTTTACTGCATATTTCGAACGATAAAAAAACTCACCTGCCAGGTGAATTTTTATGATAAAAGAAAAACAATGCAGAATCAATATGTTGACGTGCTTTTTATTGCATCAATATCACGGATTCAGGATAATCTTTGATCTGGAAACGGAATAAGAAGAACTACGGTACAAACGCTGAGTTTTGCGCTCCCAAACACAAAAAATCCCCGGCTTTTGACCGGGGATTTTTTCTAAGAGGCGTAAAAGTTAGCCTGCTTTCCTTACGGCGCTTGCAGGCCAAAGTCATCGAAGGCAGCTTTAATGGGAATGGCAAAGCCGATGCCCTGGGTGTTGCTTAAAATCATGGTATTCACCCCATGCACCCGGCCCTGCTCATCGATCAGGGGGCCGCCCGAGTTGCCGGGGTTGATGGGCGCGTCAATCTGCAAGAAGATTTCGCCTGTCTCTTGCCACTGCCTGTAGCCTGAAAATCCGCCGCTGGTTACCGTATGCCCCAAGCCTCTCGGATTGCCGATCGTGTAGACGCGGTCTCCCTGGTGCAAACGGTCACGATCAGTGGCGGCCTGCAGCACCTCATTGTTGGGCATGGTCACCAAGAGCAGGGCCAGATCGCGTTTGGGACTGAGGCGGAACGAGTGGACAGTCTGTTCGCGGCCATCGGCAAAGCGAATTTTGATGTCACTGGCCGAAAGCGGCTTACTTAACTTGCGCACCTGCTCTTCCCCCTGAACCACCTGCTCAGTCACCCTGGCCAACTCGGCCTCCCGCTCCCGCAGGATAATAATCAATTGCTGCCGGTCAGGGCCGTCCGGCAGGCGGCTGAGTTCGCGCCGCAGATTTTGCAGTTTCTGCTTTTCCAGATTAACGAGCTGACGGGCAGTGCGCAGCTTTTCCTGTATTTCGGCCAGTTGCTTGCTGTCTGCATTGACCACATGCTTATTGGTGATGATGTAGGTGTCCAAAAGAAAAAAGCCC
>CAZEIT010000468.1:0-1706 GCA_964512515.1 uncultured Desulfobulbus sp. | reverse complement strand
TGGCTGGGCAATGAGCGAAAAACTCGATGGAGTGCGCGCCTTCTGGAATGGCAAGCAACTCCTCAGCCGCAATGGCTATGCCTTTACTCCAAGCCCTGGCTTTACCCGTGATTTTCCTCCTTTTGCACTGGACGGCGAATTATACAGCAGCCGGGAGCAATTTGAGCGTATCTCTGCTGCGGTGCGCAGTTCCAAGGGAGACTGGTCAACTTTGAAGCTGCACGTTTTCGATGTGCCACACGCGCAGGGAAACCTGTATCAGCGCCTGGCCGTCTTGCAAGAATGGCTGAAAGCGCACCCACAGGCCAATATTGTCTGTATTGCGCAGCATGAGGTACGGAATTTTGCCCAGGTTCAGGCATTTTTGCGGCAGATCGAGGCGGGTGGCGGTGAAGGTGTGATGCTGCGCGATCCGAATGCGGGCTATGCGGCTGGGCGCAGCAACCAACTGCTCAAGTTGAAAAGCCACCAGGATGCGGAGTGCACCGTGACCGCGCACCATGCTGGCAAAGGCAAGTATACTGGCAAACTTGGTGCATTTACTTGCCGCAACGAGTACGGCGAGTTTCGCATTGGTTCTGGTTTGAGCGATGCTGACCGCGGCAACCCACCACCTGTCGGCACGGTAATTACCTACCGCTACCGCGGTTTCACCGCCAAGAGCTTACCACGATTTCCCACCTATGTGCGGGTACGCAGCGACCCATAACCGGCAAGGCAAATAAACCGCCCAGCAGCCTGGGGGTGCTTTTTTTGAAGAGAAACACAGCGTTATCCCAGATCAAAGAGATGATCAAGAAGGCAAGATAGCGCGACGCAGGCGTACATACAGTACGCCCTGTGAGAGTTTATCAAGCTGACACAGAGGAGATGGAATATCAGGCCGAAGGCCCAGGTTCTGCGACGCAGTCTTTTTGACTACCCTGGATTTTTTCCAAACCATGGACCAGGGCAGGAAGCACTGCAGCCAGGTTTTCCCGGGCAGCTTTTTTGCTGCCGGGCAGATTGAGAATCAGGGTGGTGCCGCGAATACCGGCCATGGCGCGTGACCACACCGCCTGGGGCGTGACGGCCAGACTGGCCAGGCGCATGGCCTCGGCAAGGCCGGGCACTTCACGATCAATGACATTTCTGGTGGCTTCCGGGGTGCGATCCCTGGGTGAAACCCCTGTGCCGCCGGTAGTGACGATCAAATCCAGCTGCAGGCTGTCTGCCCACTCGGTCAGGGTGTCTTCAATGAGCCGCTGCTCATCGGCAATGATGCGATACTCAGCCAAGCTAAAGCCAGCGGCCCGGAGCATTGTCTGCAATTCCGGGCCACTGGTGTCATCACGCTCACCCCGCGCCCCCTTATCGCTCAGGGTGAGCACCCCACAGCGAAATGAGGCACGAGGGTTTGTCGTCATTTGCGGTCTGCTATTCTTCAGCCTTGTATGCGGCAATAATTTTTTCGGCAATATGGGTTGGCACTTCCTCGTAATGGGAGAATTCAACGGTGAAGGAACCCCGACCACCGGTCATGGAGGTAAGATCAAGCGCGTAGAGGAGGATCTCTGCCTGGGGCACCTGGGCGTTGATCACCTCGTACTTGGCGGCGGAATCCATACCCAGTACCCGGCCGCGGCGGCTGTTCAGGTCGCCCATGACATCGCCAACAAAATCCTTGGCCACCCGCACCTCCATGTTCACAATCGGCTCCACTAAGC
>CAZEIT010000467.1:0-1720 GCA_964512515.1 uncultured Desulfobulbus sp. | reverse complement strand
TGGTGGTCGTGGTACTGCCAGACAGCGGCGAGAGGTATTTAAGTACAGCTCTTCTGGAGCAATGATGCCAATCCCATAGCAATGCCCTGCCTTTTTGTTGGTTTTGGCAAATGCACCTTGACATAGCTCTTTGTACACCTGTGTCGCATTTGCCACACCGCCTTGAGGGCGTTTTGAATCTGGAGCTTGAGTACGCATTGATACATGCTCCTATCAGATAAATCCATTCGTATGCAGCTCTGGGTCAATCGGCTGGCGGAGAGACCAAGCGCCTGGAAGATCTGGTACTGTGTCCTGGCCCTCATTGCATTGATGCTCGGTTCTCAAGTAACGCTGCTGCTACAGGTTGCAAACGATCTTGTCGGGCATGAACACGTAAAAAACATCCTGGAAAATGCCGCGCCTCCTTTTCAATTCGTCGGCTTTTCCATACTCAGCCTTATTTTCATTAGGCTAGTGTCATGTCATGTTTGATATGTTTGTATAAATCAGGTATAGTCAGCAAAAACAGAGCTGACTATGCCCAAGATCAAGTACCGGTTTTCACTCAGTCAAGAGGAGCGTGACGAGCTTTACGGCCTTGTTGCCAAGGGAAATCATAATTCCCAAAAAGTTCTCAACGCATTGATTCTGCTCAATTATGATGAAGGTGCCCCAGAACCGAGAACATTAGGAGAGCTGGAAATCGCCAATGTCTTGAAAGTGAGTGCCATGAAGATTCAGCGGGTTAAACGACGATTTGTTGAGGAGGGTCTCGACATTGCGCTTAATGGCCATAAAAGGGAACGGGTCTACAAACGTAAAGCAGATGGCGATTTCGAGGCGCATCTTATTGCGCTGAGTTGCAGCGAGCCGCCTGAGGGGCGAGCGCAGTGGTCGCTGCGGCTGCTGGCGGACAAGGTCGTGGAGTTGGGCTATGTGGAAAGTGTTTCGCATGAGACCATCCGGCGCGTGTTAAAAAAAACGAAATTAAGCCTTGGCTGAAAGTCGGCTGGGTGATCCCGCCAGATTGCAACGCCAACTTCGTAGCCCAGATGGAGCAGGTGCTGGACGTTTACAAACGACCTTATGACAGTCGATTCCCGGTGATCTGTATGGACGAGTCCCCCCGTCAGTTGATTGATGAGGTAAAAAGGCCGGTACCCGCCAGGCCGGGCCAGCCAGCCCGGCACGACTATGAATACAGGCGGTGCGGCACATGCAACCTTTTTATGGCCAATGAACCACTGGCTGGCAAACGGATGGTCGAGATCAGTGAAAGCAGAACCAAAGTGGACTGGGCTCTTTTCGTCGAGAAAATCGCATCTTGTTACGAAGACGCCGAAAAAATCACCTTGGTGATGGACAACCTGAATACCCATGTGCCTGGTTCGCTTTACGAAGCGTTCGCTCCGGAAAAGGCCAAGGCGCTTTGGGATCGTTTTGAATTTGTTTACACGCCGAAGCACGGCAGCTGGTTAAACATGGCCGAGATAGAATTGAATGTTCTGATCGGTCAATGCCTGAAGCGCCGGATTTCGGAGCTTGAGGTTATGCGCAGCGAAGTCAAGGCCTGGGAATCTGCAAGAAATGGGATGACTGCCGGGGTCAATTGGCAGTTCACCACTGAAGATGCCCGGATCAAGCTGCACCGGCTTTATCCAACATTAGAATTATGAAAAGACACTAGGAGCCGCGTGCATTTGCCACGCAACTCGCCGATCAGCACCTCTATGGAAAA
>CAZEIT010000466.1:0-1723 GCA_964512515.1 uncultured Desulfobulbus sp. | reverse complement strand
CTCCGCTCCAATGCGCGCGAAAAAGGCGGCCTCGCTTTTCTCTACCTTCGCACTGGGGGCCAGGATCAGATGACCGCCATCTTGGGCCCAGTTGTATAAACGCTGCCACAGCTCGCCACGGGCATCATTGGGCAGACTGTGCAGGATGAGGATGCTGCCCCGAACAGGCAGGTTGCTGAAAAAGCGCATACCTTCCCGCACCTGCACCTGGTGGCCAGCCTGTTGCAGGTAGGCGGCGCTGAGGGCAAAGGCGTGCGGCGCTTTTCTGCTGAAATCCAAAACCGGTACGGAAACCGCTTTTTTCTCGTAATTGGCCTGGAACCAAAGCCCAGCGACCGTCAGGAGCAGGGCCGCCAGAGCCAAAATCAGAAGGCTTTGGAGCAGCCGCAATGACCTGTCTTTTCCCAGCTTCACCCGAAACACTCCTGCCAGCCCTGAACCAGTTCAAGATGCTGGGCTTCATCAAGCAATTCGTGACCATAGGCAACGCGCAGCCAGCACAGGGTCAAGCGCTTGAAGTAGGCGGTTTGGGCAGTCTGCCCCTGCCTGCTTATACGCTGCTGACATTCAAGTTCCGTCAGGGATGGGTGCAGTCGCACCTGATGCAGATGCATGAAGCGAGACAGGGCCGCCCTGTACAACAGGGCCAGCGCTTCCCGTGGTTTGCCCGCGCCGAAGAGGGCAAGGCTGGCCTGATCCGGCGCATTTGGCAGGCTTTCCGGCCGCAGATCCAGGCCAAAAAGTATGTCCGGTTGTTTGGGGACAGGCGATTTTCCTGGCCGGAGCATGGGCAGCCATTGCCGTTTGAGATAGATGAGATAGAGGATGAGCGCGCCTGCCAGGACTAGTAAAATGCCGGATCTGCCTATACCGGCGGCCAGTTGCCGTAGCCCGTCCAGCGAACCAAAGGCATGGGCTAACTGTTTGAAGAAGTTTTCCAACCAGCCTGGTGTTTCCTCCTGTGGGGCAGGCTTTGGGTTACGCCGCACCCAGTGGTATTCGATTTTGCTCTGCGGCCTTGTTTGCTGTACCACCACCGAACGAACAAGAGCTCGCGCGCCTTCCGGCGTTGCTGTTGGTGTTTGTAACCGGTTTTCAGTCCGCACCTCGGCTGCGTGCAACAGGTCGGGGTTGAGGGGGCCTGCCAGGAAAAGCAGGCAGATGGCAAGGCAGAACCGGACTTTCATCGTTTTTCCGCCATGAGCCGGGCGTTGAGGTTGCGGAAACCCAGTTCGATGTCCCAGGCCTCCAACTCCACCCGCCGGGAAATGTAGAGCATAAAACCACAACTGACGGTGAAGGGCGCCATGAGCGCGCAGACGGCTGTGTAGAGGGCAAAGAGCAGCCAGCGACCGACCGGTGAAATAAGATCAGCCAGGCTGAGCTGATGTATTTCTTCGGGAATCAGGGTGAACGCCGCCACCAGAGCACTAAAGGAGAAGAGAACGGTTATGGCCAGACCGGCCAAAAGAAAGAAAGCGGTGTTGTCCTGGCGGCGGCCCAAGAGGTCGATGCGGGGCGCGGCCAGGCCCGCTTCCGGCTCTTCCAGCACCAGTACGGCATAGGCAAAGGGCCGCAGCGGATGCAGCCGATAGCGGATCAAGCCAGCCAGAAAACTGAAGGAGAAGAGCCCTCGCCAGAGCCGCAGGCTTTGGACAACAGTCTGCTCTGCGGCGAACATGGCCCGGCCAGCCCAGAAAACAAGCGCGCTTTCCATCATGGG
>CAZEIT010000465.1:0-1726 GCA_964512515.1 uncultured Desulfobulbus sp. | reverse complement strand
GGTAAATTCCAGATCCCCACCCCAACCACGCCAATCAGCGAATCCACCGTGCTCATCCTGGCGGGCACCAGGGAGCAACTCATTCGTTTTGATCAATCCATTCTGCTGGCAGCCGGAGAAAAATCCGAAGAACATGCCGTGCTCATCCTCGGCGGTGGACGGGTTGGTCAGGCCGTGGGCGCGAACCTGCAGGCACGCGGCATTGATTACCGGGTGGTGGAAAAACGGCCCATACCCGCCAACAGGGACGAGCACATCATCCACGGCAGCGCTGCAGACCTGGACACCCTTTTGCAGGCAGGCATCAAGACCACACCCTCCATCATCATCACCACCCACGATGACGACTTGAACATTTACCTGACCATCTACTGCCGCCGCCTCAGACCAGATGCACAGATTATCAGCCGTTCCAGTTTTGACCGCAACATCAATACCCTGCACCGGGCAGGCGCAAATCTGGTCATGTCGTTCAGCTCACTGGTAACCGCCACCATCACCAACCTGCTCAAGCCCGAGCAAACGCTCATGCTCTCGGAAGGGCTCAATGTCTTCCGGGTGCCTTTGAGCCCAAAGCTGGAAGGGAAAAAACTCACCGAAATCCGCATCCGGGAAAACACTGGTTGCAGTGTGGTTGCGGTGAAACGTGGGGAAGATGTGGATATCAATCCGGATCCCACCATCCCGCTCAAGCACGGGGAAGAACTGGTGCTGATTGGTTCAGCCGAGTCGGAAAGGCTCTACAACGAGTTGTATCCCACCCATCCCCTGGCCGAGATTCCGGATAACAGCGGCCTGGAACATACCCTGGAAGCCAGCATTGAAAACGAGGTGGAGCAGGAGGCGGCCGAACATCTCCGCAATTTCAAGAGGTAATTTCCGGCAACTGTGGCTTGGAACTGGCAGGAGGCTGACTGTCCGCCAACAAAACCTGCCACCCAGCTTTTTGAATACCCCCCTCCTGACTGTACATTCTCCCTTTACATGGACAGACCACAATCCAGATTGTATGGTTGTCTCATGTCTGGACAGATCCACATAACCAAGGAGGTCATCATGTCCGCAATTCAATGGATCGAATCGTTTGAGCAGGGGCTCAAGCAGGCACAGGAGCAAAACAAGCTCATTTTTCTGGATTTTTTCAACCCGCAGTGAATTGGCTGCAAGCAGATGGACGCGGTCGCGTACCCAAATCAGGAAGTCATCTCGTTTTTGAATAGCCAGGTTGTTCCCCTTCGTATTCCCGCAGATCACCCCCAACTCGCGCCCCAGTTCACGGTAAAATGGACGCCGTGCCTGCTGGTGCTGGATGAAAAAGGCAAGGAGCATGAGCGCGCGCTCGGTTTTCTTGAACCGCAGGAGCTGATCGCCTACATCCTACTGGGTATGGGCAAGGCCAAGTTCAATAGGCCAGACCGTCCGGCAGCGGACAAGCTCTTTGAACAGTTGATCAGCACCTACCCAAAAAGCAGTTTTACCCCGGAAGCAATCTATATGCAGGGCGTTGCCCGTTATATCGAGAGCCATGAAGTCAAGCACCTGATTGCCCTCTACGACCGGATTACCACCGACTACCCGCAAAGTCCCTGGGCCATGCGCGCCCAGCCGTATAAGCTGCTGAAAAAATAAGTTTTGGGCCTGCGCACAGCCCATCGCGAATTTGTGCACATCCTGAGAATCGAGTAGGAGGAGGTTTCACAGCCTCCTCCTCTCACACCACCGGGCG
>CAZEIT010000464.1:0-1732 GCA_964512515.1 uncultured Desulfobulbus sp. | reverse complement strand
CCATGAAGAAAACAGACAAGTTAAAGCATTGGGCTCGAATCAATAACCGTGCGCAGTGGACAAATGAGCCGCCACAGACGTCCTATTGCGACTCCTGTTCCAATCACCTGCTGTTTGCCATGCGTGACAACCATCATGAGTTCACGCTTGGCATCACAACGCTCCTGGAATGCCTGATGGCTGCTGAAGATCAGGGAGCAGTGCCTGTGCTGCCCAATGATTGGTGGAACGCGGTCATAAGCCACTACAAGCTGGATAGGCCACGATTTGAGGACGGCCAGACTCTCTCTGAACCTCTTTGAAGAAGGTTGGCATGGAGAAATCACCGAACGAATTAAAGGTACCGCAGCCAGGCCGCCGAGGCATGAGCAAGCGGCCTATGTATATCGTGATGGGGATCACCCTGGCACTGATAGCCTCGCTCTTCTACGCAATCGACCAGGCTGACAAGCGCAATGCCCGCAGGGAGGCTGAGAGCAAGAAGCCCCAGGTTGATGAGCGCGCCCTGGTACAGGGCCAGGGTCAGGGCGTGATTTTTCCGCCACCGCCAACAAGTGCCCTGGTTGAAGGTGCCAGCCCAGAGGAGCAACCGAAAAAACCCCTGGTGGTGGTTATGCGGGAGCAGGAGCCCGATCAGGAAGCGGAAGCGCTGCGCAAGCGTAGAGAGCAGCAGTACCTGGCCGCGCTTTCCTCGCCCATGGTGAAACAAGGTGGCGGCTCTGCCGGTGGCGGCAGTGCAGCCGCCACCCCTGCAGCAGCGGGCAGAGGGCAGGATGCGGCAATGCTCCCCGGCCAAGCCTCACAAAACTATGATCCTGCGGCAGATATTGACAAGGAAGGCTTTTTTGAGCGTGCCGATACTGCGGCAGGGGAACAGGGCTGGCTCTCGCGCTACACCAGAGAAGATGGGCGTCTACTTGAGATCAAAACCGGCACCGTAATCCCGGCTGTGATGGTGAGCGGGATCAACTCGGATTTGCCGGGCGTAATGATTGCCCAGGTCTCGCAAAATGTCTGGAACACATCCAATGGCAAATACCTGCTTATCCCGCAGGGCTCCAAACTATATGGGGTCTATGACTCGCGCGTGGTCTACGGCCAGGAGCGCGTACTTATCGCCTGGAATCGTGTGATTTTTCCAGATGGCAGTTCGGTAACCCTTGGGGCCATGCCAGGCGCGGACATGAGCGGTTATGCCGGGTTCCATGACAAGGTGAACAACCACTATCTGCGCATATTCGGCAGCGCGTTTTTTATGTCTGCCATCCTGGGTACCACGGCCTACACGCTCGATAAAGTGGATGATGACGGCAACAACTCAGATAACCCCAGCTTTCAGGACGAGATGACCACCGCGCTTGCGCAGCAGATGGGCAGCGCGGCCATGCAGCTTTTGCAAAGGAATCTGAACATCAAGCCCACGCTTGAGATCCGGCCAGGCTATCAATTCAACGTCATTACTACAAAAGACGTAGCGTTTAGTGAGCCATATTCTCCGCACGATTATGAGGCCGGTCATGCAGGCGCAGTACGGCCATAAGAAAAGCACCAGCGCCACGCTGTGGCCGTGGCTGGTGTTGGCAGCCGGGCTTATGTGGGGCGCATGTGTGTTCTTCTGGTTTTCAGGCCGGATCGGAGCGCTCTACGGTTTTAATCCTGCCCTGGGCATGCCGGTACATATGGGCGGATTTGTTGGCTACAGCCCGCTTACGGTCTGGGCCTGGCCGGAGAC
>CAZEIT010000463.1:0-1743 GCA_964512515.1 uncultured Desulfobulbus sp. | reverse complement strand
TCACCCAGCAGGCCAAATTGGCGCTGGCTCAGGGCGATGCCCATGGCGGCGGCAATACCGCACTGATCGATGGCGTACGCAAATTTGTCAACGTGCGTGACCTGGACATTGACCTGATCGACCGCATCAACCCCTTTGAAGCAGCCTACGCCGTGCTGGCCAGGACCATGGACGAAAAAACCCTGCGCCAGGTACAAGCCAGTATTGCCGGCAAGAAAATCACCTTGTCCGAAGAGGAAGCACGCGAGTTGGCCATGCGGGCCCTGATGTTCAAGAAGGAACGCGGACGCCTGCCGGACATCAACTCGTCCGACGCCTGGGAACAGAGGATGGCCGAAGGCGTTGCGGCACTGGCACGCTACCGCGCCAAGGCGCAACGGGAGGCTGCACAGTGAATCACATGGATGATGATGCCCTGCTGGCGGCCCTGGGGGTTGAAGTTGTACCAATCAAGGCAGAGCAACACTCCCCACGCGAAGAACGCATCATGGCGGGCTTCGAGGATATTCTGCGCTTTTACCAGGCGCATGGACGTGCTCCGGCGATGACAGAAGAAGCAGATATTTTCGAGCGCCTGTATGCGGTACGCCTGGAACAGTTGCGCAAACTGCCGGAAGCTCAGGCGCTGCTAGCGGGGATGGATACGCCTGGTTTGCTGCAACCAAGCGCCGCCACCACTGTCGATCCGGACAGCCTGGATGATGACGCCCTGCTCTCCCAACTTGGCGTGGAAACCACCTCTGACAACCCTGATGACATCAGCGTGCTGCGCCATGTGCGTTCCAGTGCCACCAAGCGCGCCGCAGAAGACATTGCGGAGCGCAGCGCCTGTGATGACTTTGATCGTTTTGCCCCCCTCTTTGAACAGGCTGAACAGGAGCTGCAAGCGGGCATCCGCAAGGCACTGCGCTTTGGGCGTGATACCAGTGTGGAGCAAGGCAACTTCTTTATCGTGGGTGGACAAATGGCTTACGTGGCCGAAGTTGGGGAATCTTTCAAGGCTCCCAATGGCAAGAACGATGCCCGCCTGCGCGTGATCTTTGCCAATGGCACGGAAAGCAACCTGTTGCTACTCTCCCTGCAGCGAGCCCTGTACAAGGACGATACCGGTCGCCGCCTGAGCGAACCAGACATGGGGCCACTCTTTGGCGACGCTCCGGAACCAGACGACCTGGAAACAGGCACCATCTACGTGCTGCGCAGCCTCTCCAGCCACCCGTTTGTGGCCGAACATCGCGAGATCATCCACAAGATTGGTGTCACCGGTGGCAAAGTGGAAACCCGCATTGCCGCTGCCAGCAAGGACGCCACCTATCTGCTGGCAGATGTGGAGATAGTTGCTACCTACAAGCTGCACAACCTCAACCGCACCCGCCTGGAAGCCATCTTCCACCGCGTCTTTGCTGCTGCGCAGCTGGATCTGATGATCGAGGACCGGTTTGGGCAGCCGGTCAGGCCCAGGGAGTGGTTTCTGGTGCCGTTGCAGGTAATTGATGAGGTGGTCGAACGGATCAAGGACAAGTCCATAACAGGCTATGTCTATGATCCAACGAACGCACGACTGGTTTCTGCATAAGTAGCCATAAAGGGGCAATAGCATAAGCCAAAAAGCAGAGCAGCCAGCTATCGGCTGGGGCTTCATCGACAAGCGAGACCGGAGCATTGAAGCCCTGATCTGGCTTGGCGTAGAACCCTTCGAGACTGAAGAGGAAGGCAGGCGGCGCGCAGCTGAGTTGCAGGCCG
>CAZEIT010000462.1:0-1750 GCA_964512515.1 uncultured Desulfobulbus sp. | reverse complement strand
GACAGTCCCAGCAAGCACGATCTGCTCATGGGCATGGGGCAGCGGCTGCCCACTATCATCTCTGTGGCCCTGGCCATGACCTTGCATGACAACAACATTACCAGCGAAGACATAGCAAGCCACTGTTCCCTGACTTCACTCTACCCGATCCTGGCTATGGCCAGGGTGCATTCACAAAACCCGCGCACCTATGCTGAGATTATGGCAACGGCGGGTGACAGCCGTAAAATTGCATGGGATTTTGTCAAAAATCTGGATACGGTCATGCAAATGGCTGACGCTTCGGCCATTGCCGATATGGCCAAGCAGATAGAAACCAATGCCAGCAATCTCAACGAGCATTTTCTCGAGACCCGCATGCGTCAGGCACGGGCTGTGGATGAGGTTTTGAGCCGGATGATTTAGGCTGTTTGTTGAACGGGATATGCAGCTATTGTTTTAAGAGTGAGCCATCTGAATCCGGTTTATAAATGCAAATTCATCTGGCATTCTGGCGACTATCATATAAATCTACCAGATTTGCTATTACTTAAGGGGTCATCATGCTCAGCGCTGTTCTGCAATACCTTGACGAAAAACATATCTGTCCTCACTGCCAGACAGAATTGACCCTGTGCCATGCGCCTGCCATGCACGTTGGCGATGGTTTGGGCTGGGGGTCTGAATACCTCTTCATCTGTCTGAACGACAACTGTTCCCTCTACACCAGGGGCTGGGGCTATATCGAAGAGCAATACGGCCACGTGGGCTCGTATCGCCATATGGAGATACCCAACTCGAAGGAAAGTTATTCCATGATGGTGGGCGGGCAGGGGGCCTTTACCGGCAGCATTGTCGATGTAGAGGATTTGCGCCGACGAAATGTTCGCTATCAGGAGTTGCAAAAGGCCTTGGCACAACTTGATGACTGTGTTGCTAAAAACAATCTCGGCCCGGTGCTTACCGTGCTGCTGGACGATGCGGCCCGTATCGACGACAGGAAAAAAGCAGTGGCCTTGCTTGCACCGCTCAATAATCTTAGTTGTGTAGAACCCATCCGCACTCATACCTTCAAGGATGAACATCTGCTGCATGAAGTGAACATGGCGCTTAGCGCCTTGCTCAAGAATAATTTCTTAAAGGAATGCCCTTATTGTGCTGAATTGATTAAGTTGCGGGCGACGGTTTGCAAGCACTGTCAGCGTGATCTGCCCAGCTAAATTAGCTTGCGAAATTATGCTGTTGCGAGTATAAAATTCGTTTCTGCGTGGTGAGCGTAGCTCAGCTGGTGGCAGCACCGGGTTGTGGCCTCGGAGGTCGTGGGTTCAAGTCCCATCGCTCACCCCACAAAGTTTTCCAGAGAAGTCCAAAGAATAGCAGAAACCCGTATCCAGTCAAGGATTGCGGGTTTTTCATTGTCCAGGGGATTCCAAGGAATCTATTGACAGTCAGCACCAAAAGGGGGCAAATTTGGGGGCAACCGCTCTAGCCAAAAAGGAGTTGCCCCCAGTGGGGGTAAATGGTGGCGCTACAAATACCGCTTTGCCTGTAGAGAGAAAAGAATCTCCCTTGGCACCTATCCGGATATAACGCTCAAGGAAGCACGTCTTAAACACGCTGAGACCAGGAAACAGCTTGCCAACGGCATAGACCCTTCTGAAATGAAAAAGGTGGCGGTGGCCACTGCTGCAGGCCAGTACAGCTTTCAAAAAAAAGTGTACTAGTTACGATTTAATCTGACACCTCAGTTGAAAAGATGAGGGTTACCGGT
>CAZEIT010000461.1:0-1755 GCA_964512515.1 uncultured Desulfobulbus sp. | reverse complement strand
AGCACAGCCGTGGCTTTCGCCTCTGCTTCCGCTCCCAGGCAGAGCCCGCGCCCCACCAAAAGGACATCATCAAAGAAAATGTCCACCCGCTCTTCCTGAAAGGTGCAATCCGAACGGCCAAGGGCGGCGATAATCCGGCCCCAGTTGGCGTCTTCTCCGAAAAACGCAGTTTTGACCAAGGCGGAATTGGCGATGGTTTGAGCGGCATTGATCGCCTCGGCCCGGGTGCGCGCCCCCTGCACCTTAACCTGCACTAGTTTGGTTGCACCCTCGCCATCGGCAACAATCTTAAGGGCAAGCTCGCGGCAGATGCCGCGCAGGGCTTCACCGAAAATGCGCATGCCTTCACGGTTGTCTTCGTCTATCCAGGCATTGCCGGCCATGCCGTTGGCCAGTACCAGGGCCATGTCGTTGGTGGAGGTATCGCCATCAACGGTAATGGCGTTAAAGCTCTCATCCACTGCCTCGCGCAGGAGCCTGTCCAGCACCGTAAAGACGATCTGCGCATCGGTGAGGATAAAGCAGAGCATGGTGGCCATGTCTGGCCGGATCATGCCAGAACCCTTGGCCATCCCGTAGAGAGTGACCGGCACTCCCTTGATGTCGACCGTGGTGCTGGCCACCTTTTCCACCAGATCCGTGGTCATGATTGCCCTGGCCACATCGCCGAGATTGCTGCCGGCGAGATTGCCGGCAAGTTCGGGCATACTCTTGCTGAATGGCTCGGTTGGCAGGGGCTGTCCAATAACACCGGTGGAGGCCATCTGCACCAGGTTTTCATCAATGCCCAACGCAGCAGCCGCCATGGCGCTGGTAGCGCGCGCCGCCTCCATGCCCGGCGCGCCGGTGCAGGCATTGGCATTACCGCTGTTAACCAGAATGGCCTGGGCCTTGCCGGACCGGAGACGCTCCATGCTCAGTACCACTGGCGCGGCCTTGACCCGGTTAGTGGTGAACACACCGGCAGCCACAGCCGGTACCTGGGAAAAGATCAGTCCCAGGTCGGAACGGTTGGCGTACCGTATGCCTGCTGCCGTGGCAGCCGCGGTAAATCCCTGTACCTGCATGTCTTCGCCTTTATTCGTAGGTAATTTAACTAAAAAAGTAAAAAATTCAGAATATTATACCGGGTGAATCGTAAAAAGTAAGCTGGAATGCGAAACACAATTGCCGCAATTTTCTATCTCAAATTTGCCTCTACCGTGCCTGGTCGGCATCGGCTCACAGGCAAGCCTGAGGGTGAATCGTTGCCGCACCTGTTTTCAGAACAATCTGATCGCTTCCACAAGCGGAGCAAAAGAATACGCAATCAGTCTGATGCGGCCCTGCGTTCAACTACAACTCATCATCTTCAATCAGCCCGCCAACCGTATCGAGAACCACGCTGTAGCGCTCAACAGTGAACCATGCATCAAAAAGCTTCAATGTCAGCTCGCTGGGCCACAATTGCGGATCTGTATACCAGCCCTCAAGTTCGGACTCAAACAGTGAACGAAAATGTTTTCGTAGCCACCTGCGGAACTTTTCCGGGCTTTCGACCGCCCCATCCTTGATGAGGTACACCGTAGAGTCGTCATTGACGTCTGCAAGCGTCACTTGAGAACTGTTTGAGGATTGATTCGCCTCATTGATCCAGCGAAGTGCTGGTTCTTTATATCGAAGGATAATAACCGCTCTATTGACCATTTTGACATTCCTGGCCAGTAATGTCCGGTTAAGAAATTGCATGGAGACAATGGATAAAAAAGTATCGTA
>CAZEIT010000460.1:0-1762 GCA_964512515.1 uncultured Desulfobulbus sp. | reverse complement strand
CACATACATGACATGAGTGCCGCCCACGCCGGGCGGATCATACAAACCGGCCTTACTGAAACCACGTTCATTCAAGTCGTCAATGCGGCCCTGCGCATGTTTGCGCATATCCTCCTTGCTGCCAAAAACAATGGCCCCGGTCGGGCAGACCTTGGCACAGGCGGGTTCCGCGCCAACCGCAATGCGATCGGAGCAGAGGGTGCACTTGTAGGCCTTGCCGTCCTTTTCGGAAAGCCGTGGAATATTGAAGGGGCAGCCGATAATGCAGTAGCCGCAGCCGGTGCAGTGTTCCTGCTGGAAATCAACAATGCCGTTACTGTACTTCACGATCGCGCCCGGAGCCGGGCAGGATTTGAGGCAGCCCGGATCGCTGCAGTGCATGCAGCCATCCTTGCGGATGAGCCATTCCAGTTTGCCAGGTGCGGGTTCCACCTCGGCATAGCGCATCACGGTCCAGGATTGGGCGCTCAGGTCGGCGGGGTTGTCGTACACCCCCACGCAGTTGCCCACGGTGTCGCGCAGGTCGTTCCATTCCATGCAGGCCACCTGGCAGGCCTTGCAGCCGATACATTTGGAAATATCGATCAATTTGGCCAGCTCAGCCGTCTTGCGCGCCTGGGGCGCGGGTGTGGTCGTGGCGGAGCGGGCGCTGATGTCAAGCGATTGCAGTGCCATGGCAAAGCCTCCCTACGCCTTCTCGATCTTAACGAGAAACGCCTTGAATTCAGGGGTATAGGTATTCGCATCTCCAACAAAGGGGGTGAGGGTGTTGGCCAGATAACCGTTCTTGGCCACACCCATGAAACCCCAATGCAGAGGAATACCCACGGTGTGTACCTTCTTACCGCCAACCGCCAGGGTGCGAATGCGTTTGGTCACCACTGCCACGGCCACGATAAAACCGCGCTTGGAGGTAACGCGTACGCTGTCGCCTGCCTTGATGCCCTTTTCCCTGGCCAGTTCCTCGCCGATCTCCACGAACTGCTCCGGCTGGGTAACGGCATTGAGCCGCACGTGCTTGGTCCAGTAATGGAAGTGCTCGGTCAGCCGGTAGGTGGTGGCCACATGCGGGAATTCCGACGCTTCACCAAAGGAATCCAGATCGCTTGCAAAAAGACGCGCAGCCGGATTAAACCGGGCCGCCTTATTGTCGGGATGGAAAGGATTGGCCTCAAGCGGGGATTCCACCGGCTCGTAGTGTTCCGGAAATGGGCCTTCGGCCATCTTGTCCAGAGCAAAAAACCGGGCCACCCCCTCTGGGTTCATGATAAAGGGGCCCATGCCTGCTGAGGGTGGGGAGGCGGCGTTGAAGTCCGGCACATCCGATCCAGTCCAGCGCCGTGAGCCCTCATCCCAAGATATGAGCGTTCTCGCCGGATCAAAGGGTTTGCCTGCCACATCGCTTGAGGCGCGGTTATAAAGGATACGCCGGTTGGCTGGCCAGGAAAAGGCCCAATTCAGGGTCTGGCCGATGCCATAGGGGTCGCTGTTATCCCGCCGGGCCATGAAGTTGCCCGCCTCAGGCCAAGAGCCCGCAAAGATCCAGCAGCCGCAGGAAGTGGAGCCATCGTCGCGCAATTCACCAAAACCGTTTAACTGTTGCCCGGCCCTGACCAGGATCTTATTCGGGTCAGCGGGATCGGTCACATCCTTCAAGGCCTTACCGGAAAATTCCCGAGCCAATTCCTCGGGACTGGGCTCATGTGGCTTGAGATAGGGCCAGTGCAGGTTCAAGATGGGGTCTGGGAAGGCCCCGCCATCG
>CAZEIT010000459.1:0-1777 GCA_964512515.1 uncultured Desulfobulbus sp. | reverse complement strand
TATCAAGGAGGCGAGGCAAATGCGACGCAGGCGTACATACAGGTACGTCCTGCGAGCATTTGCTAAAGTCGACACAGATAGGGCTTTGATGTTGAAATGGAATAAGCGGAGTGCACGCGTGCATTGCCCTTGAACAGGTGCAAGGCGTGGCTATCGCTTCACGGCAAGAAACAGGCCTAAAGCCATAATCATAAGACCAGCTCCCTGGTTGACCTTGCGCGCCATGACCGCACCCGGAGCCAGATAATGCCGCAGACGTCCTGCACAAAGGGCGAGCAGCAGACACCAGATGGTGCTGGTACCGATAAAACACAGGCCAAGCAGCATAAAAGCCGCACTTTTTGCCGTGCTTGCAGGTGAAATGAACTGGGGCAGAAAGGCGAGAAAAAAAAGCGCGATTTTAGGATTGAGAACATTGGTAAGCACACCCTGGCGAAAGATGGCGAGCAATCCAGCCCTGGCAGCAGCAGGGGAAGACGCGGCAGCCTCGGGGCGGCTCACCAGCATACGCCAGCCAAGATAGATTAGATATGCTGCGCCCGCCAGTTTGATGATGGTAAAAGCCGTGGTGGAAGCGGCGAGAAAGGCCGAGAGTCCGAGGGCCGCCAGCAGGGTATGCACGAAAAGCCCGGAGGCTATGCCCAAAGCCGAGGCCACACCTGCAAGTGCGCCCTGGGCCAGACTGCGGCTTAATATATAGAAGGTATCCGGGCCAGGGGTGAGGTTGAGGACAATGCCTGCCACAAGAAAAACCGGAAAATCATGGATACCAAACATGGCTACCTGCCAGGATTGTCTGTTAAAGAGGAACAGCCCGCAGTCAATAACCAGGCGGGTACATGCGCAACAGACGTATTTTAGTGGAAAAAAGTCGGCCTGTACAAGCTTGGTCATTCAATCAAAAACATGAAAATGCGACCATTGTTCCCCGTCGGAGCGTGGGAACAATCAAAAAGTGTGGATTGCTGAAAAGTCAAAGTGCAGTAGTTACAAGTTGATCTGACAGTTACCAGTTTCCTTATCGCTCCCATGCTCCAGCGTGGGAACGCATCCATGTGTTTCTGCGCTCTGTGCTGCTTTAGCGTCCAGGTATCGGTCGCAATCAAGCCTGGCCGTCCGCAATAATTTCTGACGCTGGAATAATGCCAGCGCCCAGGTACATCCACTTAGCCGCGTTTTACCGGATTGCAGGGGTATATTTCCATGCCAGAGCGTGGGAATAATCAAAAATGTCCAATACCTGGCTATTTTTGCAGCTCTACGATATGATTGTATCACGAATCGTCTTCTTGATACCACAGATTCAGGATTTTTTTGACCTGCCAATACAATTAAGACAACGGGGGGTGTTCATGCGAAAATTGGGTGGCCAAGGGCAGAAGTGGCTGAAATGCCTGCATCTTATCTGTGTATGCTTTTGGGTGGGTGGTGCCATTACCATGACCTTGATGAATTTCGTGCTCAGTGCCACAGATGGCATGGAACTCTATGGCCTGAACACGGCCAAACTCTTTGTTGACTACTACATTATCATTCCCGGAGCCAACGGCTGCCTGCTCACGGGCATACTCTATGCGATTTTTACCCGTTGGGGTTGGTTCAGACACCGCTGGATCGTGATCAAATGGATCATCACCCTTTACGGTATGATCTTTGGCACCTTTTGGCTGGGCCCCTGGCTCGTTCAAGTTACCCAACTCTCCAAGGAGCACGGCCTTGACGCCATACAGCTTGCGGGCTATGCGCAGGCAAACACCATGCTCCTTGTTTGGGGCAC
>CAZEIT010000458.1:0-1777 GCA_964512515.1 uncultured Desulfobulbus sp. | reverse complement strand
GGACAGGGAGGGCCGCAAGCAGCAGGTATTTGAGCAGGATAGTGAGGACAATCGCGGTGACACCATTTGCGCCCAAGGTGGAATCCCGCATGATGACCAACATTTCCTCGCGGGGGCGGCAGGAGAACAGACCATCCGCTGTGTCGCCAATGCCGTCGAGGTGCAGGCCGCCGGTCACCAGGATAAGAATAAGTACAGCGGCAAAGGCACTGAGTGAGGTTCCAAAAAATGGCACAGCCACAAGCATCATCAGGGCAGCCGGCAGGCCCACGAGCAGCCCAACCAGTGGCATCCATTTCATTCCCTGGACAAAATGCTGCGCAGAAAAAGGAATTGCGCCGGGCACGGGGTAGCGTGTCATGAATTGGATCATCAAAATAAGGGAAGACATGGCCTTATGCCTGTTTAAGGCAAAGCGGCAGCCCTGCAACCACCAGATAGACGCTATCGGCCCTGGCAGCCAGACGTTGGTTGGTACGGCCGGCACAGTCGCGAAAAAAGCGGGCCAAAGGGGAAAGCGGCACAATGCCAAACCCCACTTCATTGGTCACCATGATGAGGTGGCCAGAAAAATTTTCCGCTGCCCTGGCAAGGGCTTCTATTTCCGCCATTACCAGGCACTCCAGCGAAAGCAGGGCGTCTGGCGTTGGCGCATCCCAGTTGAGGGGCTGGCTGAGCAGGATATTGCTGATAAGAACCGTCAGGCAGTCGAGGAGCAGCACATCATAGGCAGATCGCGTTTCTCCTGCGGTGATAAGGGTAGATGGCCGCAGCGGCTCTTCCAAGGTTTGCCAGCGGCTGTCCCGGCGCTCTTGATGCTTAATGATACGCTGACGCATCTCCTCATCTCCGGCCTGGGCTGTGGCAATATAGCCCAGACGACCGCCGCTTTGCTCTGCCAGTTGTTCGGCAAAGGCGCTTTTCCCGCTTTTTGCCCCTCCAGTGACCAGGGTGATATGGCCCATGCGGCTCCTTGCTTTTCATCTTATTCCATGTGGCGACAACCATTCCGCTATACCAGCAAAGCCAGGCCAGGCAAAGTGGAAACAATCCAAGCCTTGCTTTTGAACGTGGCCATAATGATGCTCCCTGGGAGCGAGGCTGTGCCGGGCCGGTGCATTCTCCACTTAAAGCAGTTGCCCCTGATTGTTGCAGCCAGTATAGTAAGCGGTTATGCATGCGCAACCCGTATTGCATGTCCATCTGTAGAGAGAATGTGATCATGATTGAACTTGCCTTTCATAAAAACGAACAGAGACTTCTCCCAGCCATTGTGCAAGACCATGTCAGCGGCGAGATACTGATGCTGGCCTTTATCAATCAACAGGCATGGGAAAAGACGCTTGCAACCGGCAAGGCCCACTACTGGAGCCGGTCGCGCAATACACTGTGGCTGAAGGGGGAAAGCTCGGGCCATGTCCAACTCATCCGCGAGATCCTGGTAGACTGCGATAGCGACACCGTTATCTACAAGGTGGAACAACTCGGCGGTGCTGCCTGCCATACCGGCTACCGCAGCTGCTTTTTCCGGCGGGTGGAAGGGGAGACCCTGGTTTCTGTGTTTGCACAGAAGGTTTTTGAGCCGGATCAAGTGTACGGCAATAAATAAATTGGTCTGAATAAAGGAGCAACAATGCAGGTTTTAAAGCTGGGTATTCCCAAAGGGAGCCTGGAAGAGGCAACTATTGAACTGTTCAGGAAATCGGGCTGGCGCATCAAGCTGGCCTCGCGCAACTATTTCCCTGAGGTGGACGATCCGGAACTGGCCTGCTTCATC
>CAZEIT010000457.1:0-1789 GCA_964512515.1 uncultured Desulfobulbus sp. | reverse complement strand
CCGGGTTCGTGGATGGACCGGGAAAATCAGCGGAAGCGTTTGAGTAATTTTTTGCAAAGCACTGCAAATTGCCTTGAGTTGTTCCTGATTGTCGACGTTCGAAGGTCTATGCAGGGTAACCAGACCATAGCTTCCGTTTGCCAGCCCATACTGCTTAGGCATGCGCATCTCTTCAATTTTCGGCCGCATCATTTCCAAAGAATCGATCATGATGTTGCCAACCCGTATAATTTTCTCTGGTGCTATACCTTCCCGCGCAAGATTTTCATCAGCATCCGCCGAAGGCGTCCACAGGATGTCGGCCAGTACGTCGGTGACAATCCGATTGACTTCCTCGGGCATGGAACGATCAAAAGAACGCAGTCCAGCCTCCAGGTGAGCAACCAGCGGTCGTTGTAAATGTCTGCCAGCGGAGGGGGGGCTTGCTTTGTCCTGGCCCGTGGGCGCATCACCGTATTTGATCTTCACTGTGGCCAAGGTACAGGCCATTGTTGAGTTGACATCACCAACCACAACAACCAGCTCGGGCCTTGTTGCCTCAAGCAGGCGTTCATAGGCAGCCATGACCCTGCCGGTTTGCTCTGCATGGCTGCCACTGCCAATGCCAAGATGATGGTGAGGCGGTGGCAATTCCAAATCCCTGAAAAAGGTGTCCGACATATTGGCATCGTAATGCTGGCCAGTATGGACGATTTCTGGCTTAGCCCATGGTTCTTTGCACAGCGCATGATACAGCGGTGCAATTTTCATAAAATTGGGTCGGGCCGCTGCGATCAGGTGGATCAGTTTTTTCATTACAAGCAGTGCTCCGCGATAACTTGGGGCCGGTTAGTTGGCTGTTTGTGTTTTGTTGAGAACAAGCCCCAGCAGCTTTTCTTCCGGGATCAGGCTCTGGGCCTGGAGGATGTCTGCCTGAGAAGTCCGACCAGATTCCACCACCATAAGCACGCAGTCCACATGAGGTATGAAGGCAAGGGCATCGGCAACACCCAGGAGTTGTGGAAAATCAAACAAGATATATCGGTCTTGATAGCGGTTTTTCATTTCCCTGACCAGATCCTGCATTGCAGGGGAGCCGATCAGTTCCGCTGAGTCGGGAACTGCTTGACCTCCAGGAACAAGAGTCAACTTTTCAATGCCTGGCCAGAGGATGATTTCGTTTAAGGGAACATTGTTCAGAAAGTAATCCGCTAAGCCCTGTTTCACTGAAATACCTAAATAATCAGCAATACTTGGGTTGCGCAGATCACCGTCCACCAGTACCACGGTCTGCTGGTGTTCTCTGGCCAAGGCAAAGGCCAGATTGATGGCCATGACCGTCTTTCCCTCTCCGGGCCGGGCACTGGTAACCAGAATGGTCCGCCATCCCTTTTCCCGGGCCCGGCTGAGCAACCGGGTTCGCAGAATTTTGATGTTGTTGAGCATGCCCCCGGCCATTTTGCCCGCAAGGATACAGTGGCACTCCTCTGCCCGCTGATAGTCTATCCGTACCCTGGAGCTTTGCCCGTAAACAGGCGGACTCCACTCCTTGGTGAGTACGCTAGTTTGCGCACCTGAATCGTCGTTTTTGTCCGCTATCGACATGATTTTCCAGTCTCTTTATCTAGTTAGTGCCATAGCCTACGCCTGTCTCATTACAACCGGCTCAGGCGGCGCATGACCTTGGCCCAGAAAATGTCCAAATCCATCACAAAAAAATGAAACAATACCACCGCAAGGCAGAGCGCCAGCACAAAAACGCCAAACCAAATTTTTTTCTGGCGATGCGCCCTTTGTAACTCTTTGGTGG
>CAZEIT010000456.1:0-1794 GCA_964512515.1 uncultured Desulfobulbus sp. | reverse complement strand
CGATATGGGTTCATGCGCCCCGGAATCAAGGATTTCATGAACGAGGACGGATGGAACTGCCAGGAAAACAATGTATCAAAAATGGGCTTTAGCTTGAACATCAAATCGAAAAAGGCCCATGAGGTGCTCCATGAGCTTGTAAAAAAGGCTGACGTGGTGACAGCCAATCTGTCCCCCGGTGGATTCCACAAGATGGGGATTGATTATGAGACCCTGTCAAAGATCAAAGAGGACATCATTGTAATCAACGCCTCCGGCATGGGAGATACCGGGCCCTATAGCACGTACAGGACGGCGGCACCCATTATGCAGGCACTCAGCGGCGTGACCAGCATGGTTGGGTACGAGGGTGAGCAGCCCTATGGTTTGGCCACGGTATTTGCCGACTATGTTGGCGGAGCGTTTCTTTCCGCCGCTGTGCTCTCTGCCTTAGAGTACCGCCGCCGTACCGGTAAGGGCCAGTTTATTGACCTGAGCTCCACCGAAGGAACGCTGTGTACCATTGGCGCTGAGATTACAAAGTACAGTGTGACCGGTGTGGAAAGTCGCCCGTTTGGAAATCAACATTATGCCAAGCAGATGGCCCCCCATTCCTGCTACCCTTGCGAAGGGGAAGACCAATGGTGTGTCATTGCCGCTGCCGATGAGGCAGAGTGGGGACGGTTTAAGGATGCGGTGCGCGGTGCGTGCTCCTGGGTTGACGATGAGAAATTTTCCACCAATGAGCTGCGTTTGAAGAACCGGGCCGAGTTGGATGCAAAGATTTCCGACTTTACGAAGGACAAGAACAACAAAGCGCTCGTGTACAAGCTCCAGGAGGCGGGCGTTTCGGCCGGAATGGTTCAGAATATTGCGGAGTTTTTAGACGATGAGCATGCCATATCCAGAAATGTCATCCGGGAGCTTCACTTTACCACGGGAGACAGTCCTGTGAAGTCCAGCAAAATTACTGGACGGCTGATTAGCATCGCTTCCTCGCCGGACATCGAATATAGGCTCGCACCCAGCATAGGGCAGGACAATGACTATATTCTGAAAGAGATGCTGGGCATGAGTGATAGCCAAATTCAAGAGGCTACGGAAGACGGCGCATTCGCTTAGCCCATGGGAAAGGTATAGGCCATCGGCCTGTACACCCGTAGAAACGAAAGGAAGAAAACATTGAAAAAGTGTGTTATTACAAGTGCTGTCCGTACGCCGGTGGGAGGATACCTCGGTAGTCTTAAAACGGTTCCGCCCGAGGAGCTTGCTGCGCCTGTATTGCAGGAAGTGCTGAAGCGCAGCGCAATCTCAACACAGCAAGTGGACCGTGTCATCATGGGCAATGTTTTAAGCAATGAGCCCAACACAGCCAGACTGGCATCCCTGCTGGCGGGTTATGAGATTGAGACACCGGCTTATACCGTGGACCTTCAATGTGGGTCTTCGCTGCTGGCAGTGATGAATGCCGTGTATGCGATTAATGCAGATGACGCGGCCATCGTTGTGGCCGGCGGCACAGAAAACATGTCTCGTGCACCCTACTATCTGGACCCCAGCATTCGCTATGAAGGCTACCGTATGGGACATGGCACCGTATACGATTCCTTTAACTATGCCTCGGCACACTGCCATCCTGAGAAGCTGTATCCCCACCTGAATATGGGCTTGACCGCTGAGAACGTGGCAAAGAAGCATGGCATCTCAAGGCAGGCCCAGGACGAATTTGCCCTACATAGCCAGATGAAGTACAAGGCTGCGTTTGAGGCAGGCAAATTCAGCGAAGAGATTCTTCCCTTTGCCGTAAAACAGCGC
>CAZEIT010000455.1:0-1797 GCA_964512515.1 uncultured Desulfobulbus sp. | reverse complement strand
CACAGCCCCACCGGCTGTAAGGGCGAGCTCCGCAACACCGAGGTGGCCGTCAGCTCACCGTCCGGCATCAGGGCATAGCGCGGGATCTCCCCCACTTTCTGCCATCCCGCCCGCTGATAGAAGGTCTCCGCCCCGCTCCCGGTTGCCGTGTCCAGCACCAGCACCGTCTTGCCTTTATCGCGGGCCACATTTTCCAGGGCCTGCATTAATCGCCCGGCGTCACCGCAGCGCCGCGCATTCTGGTGAACCAGCAGTTTGGCGACATCCGCAGTCAGGCCCTTGATATTGACGATGGGGTGGCGGCTGAACACCTCGGGCAGGCCGTGGGTCAGGTTACAGACCAGACACTTGCCGGGCCGCTGGTGCAGATCCAAATAAAAACGAAGCGTGTTGCTGGCGGCGTCATAGCCGCTGTAGCGCAGGGCAATGTCGTATGAGCCCTCATCCGCATCGCCGAAAAGCGCCTCGAAGAAATCATTGCTGCGCTCTGGCGGAAAGAGTTCGGCAAGGACCTTGGGGTCTGCAAAAACAGTATCAGGATTGTTCATGGCCTTAAATTAAAGTTAATGATTGATGGATTATGGTCATGCTCACGATATCGCCGTTGGATCGACAGTACCACAAATTACCCAGCCCGGCACTTCGCTGTCAACCGTCATTCACCCATGCAGCACAAGCCTTGCCCGAGTCAGGCCAGGCAGCATCATTGCGGCTGCAAGGGCACTGTGGTAAAAAGGCGCCATGCAAGCACAAACAATTCTCCAGCCACAAGAAACGGGAAACGAGGCACCCGCCTCCATCCTCGAAGGACTCAATGCAGCCCAACTGGCCGCAGTGACCCATGGCGCGGGCCCGCTCCTGGTTATTGCCGGGGCAGGCAGCGGCAAAACCCGCACCCTGGTGCACCGTATGGCGCATCTGGTTGCAGGCGGCGTTGCCCCGGAATCCATCCTCCTTCTGACCTTCACCCGCAGGGCGGCGCAGAACATGCTCTGGCGGGCAGCACTGCTCACGGGCTCGGCCTGCCGCAAGGTCATGGGCGGCACCTTCCACGCCACCGCCAATATCCTTTTGCGCCAGTACGGCAGCTATATCGGTATCGGCTCGCAATTCACCATCATTGATCGGGCCGACTCAGAAGGCATCATCAACCTGATCAAGTCCTCCCTGGGCATGGGCGGGGCAAATAAGCGTTTCCCCTCCAAACGGGTGATCCTTAACCTGATCTCCGGCGCGGTTAACAAGAACGCGAGTCTGGAAGAGCTGGTCATGGGCGGTTATGGCCACCTGATTGAATTTATGGATGATTTCATCACCATTGCCGAGCATTACCATCAGTTTAAGCAGGATCATGCCCTGATGGATTACGACGACCTTTTGGTCAACTGGCAGCGGCTTCTGGAGGAGTCAGACCAGGCCAGGGCAAGCCTTTCCGCCCGTTTTCAGCACATTCTTGTGGACGAGTACCAGGACACCAACCATATCCAGGCCGAGATCGTACGCCTTTTGGCCTCAAGCCACGGCAATGTCATGGTGGTGGGCGATGATGCTCAGTCTATCTACAGCTTCCGGGGCGCGGATTTTGCCAACATCATGCGCTTTGAGCAGCAGTTTCCCGGGGCGCGGCGGGTCCTGTTGGAGCAGAACTACCGCTCCTGCAAGCCTATTCTGGATTTGAGTAACGACATTATTGCCCATGCCGAGGAAAAATTCGCCAAATCGCTGTTCACCGAAAGTGAAGGCGGGGTGAAACCCAGACTCGCTATCTGCACCAATGAAGGCGCTGAGGCCCGTTTT
>CAZEIT010000454.1:0-1797 GCA_964512515.1 uncultured Desulfobulbus sp. | reverse complement strand
CCGTACCGTGGCTTTCCCCAGTTTATGCAGGCATTGGCCCTTGTTCTGGCAGAACGGCCCCAGGCCCATGCGGTCATTGCCGGGGAAGACCGCATCTGCTACGGCAGCCCGCGACCAGATGGCACAAGCTGGAAGGAGTATATGCTCAGCCAAGTGGCACTGCCTGTGGACAGGGTGCATTTCACCGGTGGTTTACCCTATGCCCAGTACCGGCAATTACTGCGAAGCTCTACTGTGCATGTGTACCTGACCCGGCCCTTTGTGCTTTCCTGGTCACTGCTTGAGGCCATGGCCTGCGGTTGCCTGGTGGTGGCTTCAGATACCGGGCCAGTACAGGAAGTATTGCGCCACGGCTACAATGGCCTGCTCTGCGATTTTTTCTCACCCAGGGCCATTGCCAGGAGCGTGCTGCAAGCGCTGGAAGAGCAGGAACAACTCAAACCCCTGCGAGATGCAGCCAGAAACACCATTGTTTCCCGCTATGAGCTGACCACCCTGCTGCCGCAACTGGAGAGGATGTTGGCTGGTGAGTTGTGAGTGGAGGATTCTTTTTTCTGGAGTGCCTACCCGGCTTTCTGCCTGAAATATAGGCGCTCCAGGAATGTGATCAGGATGGAGTATGTCTGCCGATATTGGAGATAGCCAGCATGTTTGCCGGAAGATAGACGCGGATTGCTCTTGCCTTTCCCGCCTACATGTAGCAACGTAACTACATAGTACATAGATAATTAAAACAGAGGCGCTTGCCGCTATGACTATCACGACCATATCCAGCCGAGAACTGAACCAGGACATTACCCGCGCAAAGAAGGCGACCAAGAGCGGCCCGGTATTCATCACGGATCGCGGCAAACCTGCTCATGTGCTCCTGAGCTTTGAGGAATATCAGCGGCTGACACAACAGCGGCGCAACATTGCCGATTCGCTGGCAATGCCGGGCGCTGCAGACATTGACTTCAAGCCGCAACGTATGGTTCTTGGCATCCAGCCGGCTGATTTCTCATGATGTACGTTCTCGATACCAATGTCGTGTCTGAGCTGCGAAAAGTGCGAGCTGGCAAGGCAAACCCGAACGTTGCGGCATGGGCTGAAAGCGTTGACGCGGCCGATCTTTTCGTGTCTGTCGTTACCGTTATGGAACTGGAACTTGGTATTTTATCGATTGAGCGCAAGGATGCCACGCAGGGAGCTGTACTGCGTGCATGGTTGGAACAACAGGTTCTGCCAGAGTTTTCTGAACGGACGCTGCCCATTGATACAGCCGTGGCGCAACGCTGTGCCCGGCTGCACGTGCCCGACAAACGCGGCGAGCGTGATGCGCTTATTGCGGCAACGGCCCTTGTCCATGGCATGGCGGTTGTCACTCGTAACGTGGTCGATTTTCTCTCCACTGGAGTGACTACCCTCAATCCATGGGAGTAATCTTTTTCGACACCAAATAATCCCTGCAAATACAGGCTGATCCCAGAAACGCAAAGTCTGTCATATCGACATTGTGTGCCGATATCTCCGTAAGAACCAGGCCAAGCCCGCTATAAGCACAATTGCATGCGCAATAATCAATGGCGGGATTTCATCGTTCCCACGCCCGGCACTGCCTGACCCCAGGTATCGACAGCAATCAAGCCCGGTTAGCCACAATAATTCCTGCCACTGGAACAACGCCAGTGCTCAGGCACATCCCATACCCACGCTTTACCGGATTGCAGGTGTATGCTCCCACGCTGGAGCGTAGGAACAATCCAATATAGGCCTGCGTCGCATTGGCCGCACCTTTTGGGTTCTCGTTTGGAGTTG
>CAZEIT010000453.1:0-1818 GCA_964512515.1 uncultured Desulfobulbus sp. | reverse complement strand
GACTGAAAACACCATAACCCTGAATTCCCAGCACGCGGAATTTGGCTCTGCCACTGACTCCTTTGCCGTACAGTATGCAGGCAATGATGTGGAACTGGCCTTTAATTGTCGTTTTTTTATTGAAACAATGCAGGTAATGGAAGGAGATATTATTATGGCTACCATTAAGGATGAGAAAAGCCCTTGCATGATAACATCAGAACAAGATGATGGTTTTTTAAGTGTTATCATGCCCATGAAACTCTAGGATTGTATTAATATACGTATGCAAGAAGATATTAAGGAACAGAATAATTACCGCGCTGATCAAATAAAGGTACTTGACGGTCTTGAGGCAGTACGCAAAAGACCGTCCATGTACATTGGCAATACTGCTGAAGAGGGACTGCACCACCTTATTTATGAGGTGGTGGATAACTCCATTGATGAGGCCCTTGCCGGCTACTGTACAGAAATCAGCGTGACCATCCATGAAAATAACGCGGTTACTGTTGAGGACGATGGCCGGGGTATTCCGGTGGATGAGCACCCCATCGAAAAGATATCCGCCCTGGAATTGGTTATGACCACCCTTCATGCAGGCGGTAAATTCGATAATTCCAACTATAAGGTTTCAGGCGGTCTGCACGGCGTTGGTGTTTCCGTAGTCAATGCCCTGAGTAGTCGTACCGTGGCTACCGTGCGGCGTGATGGCAATTGCTACCGGCAGAGCTATGCCTTTGGCCTGCGCGAAACCGATCTGGAGGATCTTGGTTCCTGTCGTACCCGAGGCACCACTATTTATTTTGCCCCTGATCCGCAAATATTTACCGAAACCACTGTATTCCGCTACGAAACCATAAAAACCAGGCTGCGGGAACTGGCCTTTCTTAACAAAAATATCCGCATCAACCTGAAAGATGAACGCGACGGTGCGGAAGACAGTTTTTTTTACGATGGCGGTATTATCTCCTATGTTGAGTTCCTCAATCGTAATCGCACTGCTATTCATCCCCAACCAGTCTTTCTTGTCGGAGAAAAGGATAATGTGCAGGTAGAAGTGTGCCTGCAGTACATAGATGGTTACACAGAGCGGCTTTTTTCCTTTGTCAACAATATCAATACCAGGGAAGGCGGTACCCATGTTGCTGGCTTCCGGGCAGCACTCACCAAGTGCATCAACCGCTATGCCAACGACGACAACGCGCCGAAAAATCTGAAAGAAAAGATGGAAGGCGACGATGTTCGCGAAGGTTTGACCTGCATCATTTCCGTGCGAGTACCCAATCCGCAGTTTGAAGGGCAGACCAAAACCAAGCTTGGCAACTCGGAAGTAAAATCCATCGTGGAAACCATCTGCTCAGACAGGCTCTCTATTTATCTAGAGGAAAACCCAGCCGTAGCCAAGGGTATCCTCAACAAGGTGGTAGAGGCGGCAAGGGCCAGGGAGGCGGCCCGCAGGGCCAGGGATCTGTCCCGCAAAAAGGGTTCACTTTCCGTGATGATGGCAGGCAAACTCGCCGAATGCCAGAGCAAAAACCCTAAAGAGCGGGAACTCTTTATTGTTGAAGGTGATTCCGCGGGCGGTTCGGCTAAACAGGGGCGCGACCGCAGCATTCAGGCCATCCTGCCCCTACGGGGCAAGATCATGAATGTGGAGAAGGCTCGCTTTGACAAGGTGCTGGGTTCAGAGGAGATCAAGCAGTTGGTGGCTTCTCTGGGCACTGGTATTGGCGAGGAAGAATTCGACCTGGAAAAGCTGCGCTATCACAAAGTAATCATTATGACCGATGCCGATGTGGATGGCGCTCATATCCGTACCCTCTTGCTTACCTTTTT
>CAZEIT010000452.1:0-1824 GCA_964512515.1 uncultured Desulfobulbus sp. | reverse complement strand
CAGGTACACGCCACGTCCGTTGATCTTGCCGTAACCGGTGACGATACCGTCGCCGAAAAACTTGATTTTTTCCATGCCGAAGTTGTAGCAGCGATGGAGTTTGAAGGCATCGTATTCTTCAAAGCTCCCCGGATCGAGCAAGGCTGCAATACGCTCGCGGGCAGTTTTTTTGCCTGCTGCGTGAATCTTATCGATCCTGGCCTTGCCGCCGCCTTCCAGGGATTGGGCGCGTTTCTTTTTCAGCTCCTCTAATTTTGCTTTTGTGCTCATGCTGTCTCCTTACAGGAATTGCAGTGGAATTGCGGTGTCCAAACAAAAAGAGGGGTCTGCTCCAGGAACACAGCGCTGCAGCAGACCCTTGATGCTTGTCTATCCTTTAAAGACTTGTTTGCACAACTCGCCCATTTTGCCCAGGTTTTCGCAGTGATGAACGCCGCTTGCCTTCATGGCCTCAATCTTGGCGGCAGCCGTACCTTTGCCGCCGCTGACAATGGCGCCCGCATGCCCCATGCGCCGTCCCGGAGGAGCGGTCAGACCGGCAATAAAGCCGACAACCGGTTTGTCCGGCATATTCGCCTTGATCCACTCGCAGGCATCTTCTTCGGCGTTGCCGCCGATTTCACCGATCATGACCACAGCCTTGGTCTCTGGATCATCCTTGAAGGCCTTGAGGCAGTCGATAAAGTTGGTGCCGTTGATGGGATCGCCGCCAATACCAACGCAGGTGGTCTGGCCGAAACCAACCTGGGTCAGCTGGTGCACGGCTTCATAGGTGAGTGTGCCAGAGCGGGAAACAACGCCCCAGGGACCGCCCGGTTTGACGATGGAACCGGGCATGATGCCGATCTTGCACTCGCCAGGGGTAAGCAAGCCAGGGCAGTTCGGACCGATCAGGCGGGTTTGCGGCCGGGTGGCCAGATAGTTTTTGACCTTCATCATATCCAGTACCGGGATGCCCTCGGTGATACAAACTACCAGCTCAATACCGGCATCAGCAGCTTCCATGATGGAGTCAGCGGCAAAGCGGGGGGGAACAAAGACCATGGAGGCATTGGCGCCGGTCTGTTTGCGGGCATCCTTGACCGTATTGAAGACCGGAACATCATCCATTTTCTGGCCGCCCTTGCCAGGGGTTACGCCGGCAACAACGTTGGTGCCATAGGCGATGCAGGCGCGGGTATGGAACATACCTTCCGAACCGGTAATGCCTTGTACAAGTAAACGGGTATTCTTATTGGCGAAGATGCTCATTCTATTCCTCTATCAGTGTGTTGATTACCGTTGAACGATTGAAAACAGTGAACGCAGTCAGCAGGATCGCCCTACTTTACGAGCTGCGCAACTTTTTCAGCTGCATCCGCCAGATCTTTGGCAGTGGTCAGGTTCAGACCGGAATCCGCCAGAATCTTGCGGCCTTCCGCCACGTTGGTACCTTCCATGCGCACTACTACCGGCACTGACAGGTTCAGCTTGGTGGCAGCGGCAACCACGCCCTGCGCCAGAACATCACAACGGAGGATACCGCCGAAGACGTTGATGAGGATGCCCTTCACCGCCGGATCCTTCATGATCAGACGGAAACCGTTTTCAATGGCCTCGGCATTGGCTCCGCCACCAACATCCAGGAAGTTGGCCGGGGCAGCGCCTGCCATCTTGACGATGTCCATAGTGGCCATGGCCAAGCCTGCGCCGTTAACGATGTTGCCGACATTGCCGTCCAGGTTGATGTAGTTGAGGCCATATTTGGAGGCTTCGGATTCAACCGGATCTTCTTCGTCGATATCGCGCATTTCCAAGACATCGGGATGACGGAAGATGGCGTTG
>CAZEIT010000451.1:0-1824 GCA_964512515.1 uncultured Desulfobulbus sp. | reverse complement strand
TGGGTCTCATCATACATGGCCTCGCCGGTAATGTTGACACGGCCAGGGCCAATAACGACCTGTAGGTCATAATGCCATCCAGCGCTTTTAAGAGCAGGTTCAATCAAGTCCCTGCAAGTCTGTTTTTCGTTTCGGCTCATCGTATTGATCCAGAATTTTAATTTCTCAGCAAATAAAGCAACCCTTATGCCAACTTACTCGAGACCGTACTTCTTCAGCCAGTTGGTCAAAGTCTGGTAGCTTCGCAACCCAAGGGTTTTGGAAGTTTTTGTCTTGTTACCATTATGTTTTTCAAGCGCCCGTACAAGATAGTGGGCCGCCACGGTTTTCATAATGGCCGGTAAATCAATGCCTTGCTCCAGGGGTTGGTCGAGAATGGTCTCCTTTCCCTTGCCAAAACCTGGAACCGGAAGCAAGGCCTCTCGAATGTCCTCATCGCCAAGCTCTTCATCAATTGACCAGACTGCAGCCCTAATCAAGGTGTTCCGCAGTTCACGCACATTTCCCGGCCAAGAGTGACGCAGCAAAAGATTTCTTGCGGAAGCAGAAATTTTCTTTTGCTTGTAGCCTGGTTCTCCGCTGCTCTCTTGGTTGATTTGGCCAAGGAACTGATCAATCAACAGGCTTAGATCGCCTTCACGCTCTCTAAGGGGAGGAAGCTTGATTACAGCTACAGCAAGCCGGTAGAAGAGATCCTCTCGAAAAGAGCCGGACGTCACCTCGTCTATAAGATTCCTGTTGGTTGCCGCAATAATTCTTGCGTCGATCTTCTTAGGTGCGCTAGCGCCAATCCGTTTTATCTCTCCCTCCTGCAGGGTTCGGAGCAGTTTGACCTGTATATCCTTAGGCAGCTCGCCTATCTCGTCGAGAAAGATAGTGCCTTGGTGGGCTGCCTCGAAATGGCCAATGCGGGTGGTGATGGCACCAGTGAAAGCACCTTTTTCATGGCCGAACAGTTCAGACTCTACCAATTCGGCTGGGATAGCCCCGCAGTTGATGGCCACGAATGGTTTATTCTTACGGGGGCCGGCATCATGAATGGCCCGGGCAAAAAGTTCTTTTCCTGTTCCAGATTCTCCTTCAATAAGGATCGGGATGGAGCGCAGCGCGATACGGCGAGCTTTAAGCACCGCTCTCCGCATGACTTCGCTGCGATGAATTATGCTCTCGAATTCCGTGGAGACCTCTGGAAGTCCTGCGGCAAGGCGTTCAAGGTTCCGGTCAGGTGCTCGGAAGAGATCGGGGATAAAATCGGCTGAGATGTCAAAAGGAACCGAGGCGGTGCAGACACCATGATCCCTTGAGGACTCGATGAGCTCGGCGTGGAAGCGAGCTTTGGCGAGAAGGATCCAGACAGCGGCCATAGCAGGCGTGCCGGGACTTAAATGAAAAACAAGATTCACCTTCTGTCCTACCTGCTGAACCCTCTCAGAAACAGCCAGCGACGCAGCCCGATAAATCTCGCCAAAATTAGTTGGCCCTGAAAGATCAATATTTACCAGAGAAACGAGGGAAGATGTCTGACTTTTTAGCCAGTTAACATAATTACCCGCTTCCACCCTGTCCCAGTTGTTGAGCAGGACTATTTCCTGGTAGAGGGAAACTTTAGCAGCCTGGGCGACAGGTCCTAGGCCAACATCCGCCTGCCCACTTGCAGCCCTCAGATCTGTGGCCCCTAGCCAACAAAATAGCAGTCGTTTATCCATTGCCCCGGATTACATAAATTATCTTGTGATATAATAATTTTTCTTGCTCAGTTTAATCGGTGGCCCAGGTAATTGGTTGTAGTATTTATGGCTGCATTGATCAATCTTTAAGATCGAA
>CAZEIT010000450.1:0-1828 GCA_964512515.1 uncultured Desulfobulbus sp. | reverse complement strand
ACAACAAACATACCGCCAAGGTCATTGCCGGTCAGGCCGGGGTGGACAAATACCAGGCCGAACTTTTACCGGAAGACAAGTTGCAGGTGATTGCCCAGCTTGCCCGGCATGGGGTGACAGGGATGGTGGGAGACGGCATCAACGATGCCCCGGCCCTGGCCCAGGCCGGGATCGGTTTTGCCATGGCAGGCGGGGGCACAGATGCTGCCATTGAAACAGCGGATGTCGCCCTTATGGATGATGACCTGCGTAAAATTCCGCGCTTTATTGGTCTGTCGCGCTCAACCTATGCTATTTTGCTGCAAAACATCACCCTTGCCCTTGGCATGAAGGCGCTCTTTTTTGTCCTTGCCTTCATGGGTCTGGCAACCATGTGGATGGCCGTATTTGCAGATGTCGGCACGTCACTTCTGGTGGTGGTCAATGGGCTCAGGGCGATGCGTAAGTAGTCCAACTCCATTGGTTATCGGAAGCTGTAATTACTCCTCATCAGCGTCATACTCTTCCGGCTCCGGATACTGCGGCGGCGATTCCCCGCACTTTTCCAGGATACGCGGATAGATCCCCTTTTCTGCCTGAGCCTCTGTCTCTTCGACGGTAATCACATGTTCCCAGGAGTCGCCAAAATCGAACAGGTAATCGAAGCTTTGCCCCACCTCAAGCTCCAGGGAATCGATTTTGGTCTTTTCGGCATTCTGGATGCCTTCTCTGGCGAAAGGATCGTCTTCAAGCACGAAGGGATGGGTGTATTCATCCGCGCCGCGCCGCCGCGCCCGGCCACGGCTGCCCGGTTGCGGAAAATAGAAGGAGTACAGGTGGAAATCGTAGCGGTCAAAAGCCTTGAAAATAGCATCGTGCAGCTTTCCCAGGGTCTGATCGCCACGGATGGCGATACGCCGCCAAATGCGTTTGTTTCCGGTCAAAGCGACTTTGAAAATGTACACTTTTTTTGGGGTGGTCTTTGCCATGATAGCTTTTTTCTAGTTCAGGTTAGCGGTATCGCCCGAAGCTGGCCGGGTGCCTTTCTTCTTCTTTTACAGTATCTTCGTATATTTTGCTGCTGCCGCAGCTCAAATATTTGCAGTTTTCCGGGAACCGATCCGGCATAGTGAAGCTGCGGAAGGTATCAGGCGTCGGAGATATGTGGCATTTTGTTCTCATCAGGATACCTGCTTCTTATGTCCACGCTCAGTTTGCTCTTGTTTCTTGCCGCCTGGTTTCTTGCCGGGTTTGTTAACGGCCTTGCCGGAATGGGCGCGGCCATGGTGGCCCTGCCCCTGGTAGCTGCGCTCATTGACCCGGCGGCCTTGGTACCCAGCACCTGCATCGTGGTTACTGCGCTCACTGCCTATATGGCCTGGGCATACTGGCGGGATTTTCATTTTGCAGACATTCTCCCGCTTCTGATCGGCTGTTTGCCTGGCACTGCCGCAGGCCTCCTGATCCTGCTTATCCTTCCGCCCATTTCCCTGCAGCTCATCATCGGCCTGGCCATGGTGAGCTTTGTTGTCTGGCAGGTTTTCTACCGGCAGAAAACAATCCATGCCCCCACTTGGCGTGTTGGCTTTGTGGCGGGTAATGCCACGGGTTTTATGAATACCGCCACCTCCTTTGTTAATCCGCCCATTGCCATGTATGCGCTCCATGTGGGCTGGAATAAGGAAAGCACCATCGGCAACATGAATGTGCTGGCCCTGGCCTCATGTCTGATTACCTGCGTGGCTCAGGCTTCAGCCGGCTTGTATACGCCGGAGGTGCTCAAGGCTGCGCTCCTGGCCGCTCCCATTTCTCTGGTGGGGCAGATCAGTGCGAGCCCCTTGCTGCGCCG
>CAZEIT010000449.1:0-1832 GCA_964512515.1 uncultured Desulfobulbus sp. | reverse complement strand
GAATGCGCAAGGGCAGCGATCGAGATCCCTAATGGGTACCACCTATGGCAGCAACGCCTTCGGAATCATCTTCGGCGAGTGGCCATCAAGGCTTTCGGAAAGAGGGTCTGTTATCCCTCGCTATACACCTTCCGTCACCAGTTTGCCGCCAATGCCAAAAAGGCGTTTACCCAAGAGGAGGTCGCGGCCTTGCTTGGGCACGGTTCCACAGCCACCGCCGGACGTCACTATGCCCGTGCCCGTAGTGCCAATGGCACCAGCATGGTTCGGCCTGATGCGTCTGAAGTCCGGACTGTGAGAACGGCTGACAACTCACACCATCCGAGTCGTAGAGGCCCTGCATCGCGGCGGCTGCATCGGTAGGTCGGCAGCAGGCTGGTCCCTGTGGTGGGCAGTGCGCCTAGCGCCTACTGGCCTGTTCGGCATTGATGTCGTCAATGGAATCAGATTCTTCGCCGGGTGGTAATGGCTGAACCCAGCTTCTCTTCACGTCCTCCCAGTCCAGGATGTCGTCTGGATGGGGTGGTTTTTCATTGGGATTTACAGGTTTCGTTTTCATGGATTGACCATTGAAAGGTGTAGGAGATCTCATTTGATCAACGGGTGCGGACGACCCGCGCCTCGTGGCCCGGCTGGCGGTTCAGCCGCAGCTTGTAGTTGGGCAGCACCTGATCCACTGCAGCGCAGTGCTCATGCTCCAACGGCACAAACCCCGCAGCCTGGAGTTCACTCAATTTCCTCAAGGCAACTTTCGGATCACGCATCGCCTCAGCCGTCACAGCCCCGCGCAGCTTCTCCAACAGGCCCTCCATCATCTGCAAGGCAACATCGCGCTCCACCCGGGCCGCGGTGCGCTCGGCACGGGCCTGCGCAAGCGCCTCATTCCACGCAGCCACATCCACCTCGGCGCCACTGGAATGGCGCAGCTTGTCCGACCAGTGACCGCCACCTCCGGCACTCAATCCTCGATAAAAATCACCGCTGAATCCGAACATGATCCGTTCTCCTGACTTTAGATGGGTTTAGTTGCTACCGATCTGGGGGTGTAGGTCACCCAAGTCGTGCAGAAGGCGCGTCAGTGACCACCGCCACCCATGAACTTCATTGCCTGGGCGTAGGCCAGTGCCATTCCAGCATTGGTGCAGTCCTGGCGAACAGGGTCCTCAGGATTCATTGAAAGCTTGTTTTTACCTTGCTGCTCCAAACACCAGCGAGCGCGCTTGTCAGCTGCATCCAAGTTCTCCGAATACCATTCTTGGGTTCTGACCTTATGACCACATGCGCTCAGCCCAATGGCGATCAACACGACTACAACAACGCCTTCACTACCAAGTGCTTTCATCATTTCCCCTGAATTTGTTTGCCATCAAGGCGCAGTCCGCGGTGCGCCGATACCTATGTCAGCTCCTGCTTACCTAGGCTCAATGTGCCCTATAGGGGCACGCCCTATATGAAACATTATCAGAGCCTTGTCAATTGCCTGATGGAGGCTGGTTAAGGGGCTGTCAGCAACCACGAAATGCAGTAGTTGGCCTGCAGGACACTCACCTCGCCCGCAACAAATCACTCCACCGCGTCGTGTATGCCGGCGATAGTGTCTGGAGCGTAGGACGCCAGCTGGATTGCCGGTTCCCGATTGGCTGCTCGTCCGGGCGTGCGCCTCCAACGCGCCAGCCGGAGGAACCCATCCCAACGGTCCCCCGACCCCATTTGGCGTTGATCCTGTCCATTACATCCATAGCCTTCTCCCGGCGCTCGTCCGGCCCGAAGAACAGGTCTGGTTGCCGCTGGTCTGCCCGCACCATGTCGGTCAGTCCGATGCCAGCCCGCTT
>CAZEIT010000448.1:0-1859 GCA_964512515.1 uncultured Desulfobulbus sp. | reverse complement strand
CAGCTCGCCACCCAAAGCATCGGAAAGCTGCTATTTAAGCTATCCGTCCCTGCTGTAGCAGCTCAGCTGGTGAACATGCTCTACAACATGGTAGACCGCATGTATATTGGCCGCCTCCCCGTGGAAGGCACCCTGGCCTTAACGGGAATGGGTGTCTGTATGCCAATCATCTTGTTGATTTCGGCAGCTGCGGCGCTGGTGAGTATGGGGGGCGCGCCCCGCGCCTCCATAAAGATGGGCCAGCAGTGCCAGGACGATGCCGAACAGATCCTGGGCAACTGCACAACTGCCCTACTGGTTGTGTCCGCAGTGCTAACGGTTGTTTTCCTCATATTTGCCGAGCCCTTATTGATGCTGTTCGGCGCAAGCGCGGACACCATCGGCTATGCCCTCGACTATATGCGCATCTACGTGGTCGGGACGGTATTTGTCCAGATTGCCCTGGGACTCAACTCCTTTATCACCGCCCAGGGCTTTGCCACCACCAGCATGCTGACCGTGCTGATGGGCGCAGTATGTAACATTGTGCTGGACCCCATCTTTATTTTTGGCTTTGACATGGGTGTCAAGGGTGCGGCCCTGGCGACTGTGATTTCCCAAGCGGTTTCCGCCATATGGGTAGTGGCCTTTTTGCGGGGGAAAAAGACCACCTTGCGGCTGCGTGCTAAAAGCTTAAGGCCGGTGGCGTCGGTGCTCTTACCTTGCCTTGCCTTGGGGCTGGCCCCCTTTATCATGCAATCGACCGAGTCCATTTTGATGATTGCCTTCAACACCTCTCTGCAAAAACATGGTGGAGACCTGGCGGTGGGGTCCATGACCATACTGAGTACGGTTATGCAATTCACCATGCTACCACTCTCCGGTTTTACCCAAGGCGCCCAGCCCATTACCAGCTACAACTATGGGGCCAAGAACACTGAACGGGTAAAGGCCGCCTTTCTGGCTCTGCTCAAGATTTCGGTTTTGTTCTCAGCTTGTCTGTGGTTGGCGGTGCAACTTTTCCCCCAGGTTTTTGCGCGGATATTCACGTCCGATGCGGCGTTGGTTGAATATGCCTCGAAATACCTGCGCATCTACATGGCGGCAAGCTGCTTAATGGGCATCCAATTGGCCTGCCAGCAAACCTTTATTGCCATCGGAAACGCAAAGGCATCGCTGTTCTTGGCCCTTTTGCGCAAGGTATTTTTACTGATCCCATTGATTTACCTGATGCCGATGCTGTTGTCGGACAAGGTGACCGCTGTTTTCTTGGCGGAACCGGTCGCCGATCTGATTGCGGTTGCTACCACGGCCACCCTGTTTTTCGTACTGTTCCGCAGAGCGCTGCGCAAGCTCGACACGGAATCGCAGTAAAGGGGTCTTGCCGCAGCTTCTAAGCACGAAGCAAGCTGCAGCGATCAAGGGTAAACATGACAAAGCCGGGCAGAGGAAAACTCCTCTGCCCGGTCCATTTTTTTTGTTGTAATTCGGCCTGCGATTCCAGGCGCCTTTTCCACAGTCAGGATTGCGTCTGCTTTCCCTGGTGATGCAGGGCCTTCTCCCGGTACATGTTCTCATCTGCTTCTCTGAGCAGATCTGCTATTCTATGGTCTGATCTTTCGGTCGATACTGCATATCCGATGCTGACGGAAAGCCGAAACGGGAAAAGTTCCGTGTTTGAGAATTCTTCGAAGCTGTCATAGATGCTATCTGCCGCTTCCTTAGTGGCACGTTCTTAGCATTCCGGCAAAATGAGAATGAACTCATCTCCGCCATATCGTGCCAGAAAGGCAGACGTACCGTTAAATGTTGTCATCAGGATATTTGCTGCCTGTACCAAGGCCATATCACCCGCGCTGTGTCCATACTGGTCATTGATA
>CAZEIT010000447.1:0-1861 GCA_964512515.1 uncultured Desulfobulbus sp. | reverse complement strand
AGACGTGGTGAGGCCGATTTCTCGTCATCATTGAGTTTTTTGCGTAAAGCAGCAGCGAATTCTATCGAGGATTCAAATAAAATCTGTGGCGGTGAAAAGGTGCAAACGTGCGGCGGTGAAGCACGTCTGACCCTGACCGACTCCACTGCGTTCAAGGCGGCAGCGAGCATTTCGAAGCCGGAAGGCTTGTCTGTATTCATTTTTTTGTTACCATCATCATGATTAGTCATGGCTTTTCATTCCATTCTTAAGACCCAGCCTCTTGTACCATTTCGGGCAATAGTGCCAGATCGGCCTGCAATCCCATGATGCCGCCATAGATCAGCCACGGGAAACGCACATAGCGCGGTGGTTTCAAACTGAATGCTATCCGGTATGCGCCATCGAACATGCCTTCCACCGTCCAGAGAGTGGACAGGGCGGGCCGCGTGGAATGTGCGTCTTCCCGCAAGCGTTTTTCCAGGGCAGCGGCAACTTCAAGCGGCCCGTAGAACATCACATAAGGCGCGTTGCATGGATAGATGTGCCCTTGGCATGATGCGTGGGTTCTGACGCCTGGCACAGCATTGAGGACATCACACAGTGGCTTGATGTTCGGCTCTGGCGGGCCGTTCATGTCTCTGATTCGTCCTTCCATCTTCCACGCCATTTTTAATTCCCTGCCTCTTTTTCAGTATCGTTTTGATAGTGTTTTAATATTAAAACACTATTTATTTACCTCTTTTTTAATCCTATAGGCCCGATGTCAGGCCGCCCCTCGTTCCTGCAGCCATATATGACGCCAGGTTTCCGGGTATTGGGTTCTCAGGGTACGGATACGGGCGATGCTTTCCCGGTCACTTGCGCCGACAAAGGCCAGGGTCTTCTTGCCCAGTGCTAATTGCACCCTTCTGCGACCAGAGGGCTGCACAATGTAGTAGTCCTGTTTCGGTGTCATACTCTTTGCAATGATTGAAATCTGACGCTCATTAAGCCCGGCCTGCCGGTAGAGCTGGGCAGGCTGCTCTTCTTCTGCGGCCAGGTTCGCGAGGAAAAACTTGCTGGGACAGGACTCAATAATCACGTCCATGATGCCGGAGTTTGCAGCATCAGAAATGGATTGCGTGGACAGCAAGACAATGCAGTTCTTGCGCCGGTAGGTCTTGAACCATTCCCTGATTTTACGCTGGAAGACCGGGTGCCCGAGCATAACCCAGGCTTCATCAAGCATGAGCAGGCCAGGTTGGCCCGCCAGGGCTTTCTCGATCCGGTGGAACAGGTAATCCAGCACCGGGATCAGATTCGCCTCACCCATTTCCATGAGTGATTCAATTTCAAAGACCACAAACCGGGACAGCTCCAAATTGTCGGTCTGGGCGTCAAGCAGGTGTCCAAGGGCACCGTCTTTGGTGTAGTGTTTCAGCGCCTGTTTAAGGTCTTGATCCTGGATCACATGCCAGAAATCAGTCAAACTGCGCATGTTCGGTGGATTATGGCGCAGGGTATCCAAAGCTTGGTGGATGGCATTGCGGTGCACCGGCAAAACTGGCATTTTTTGCAACTCTGCAAGGTTGGCAATCCAGTTGGCGACGAAGGCAAATTCTTCCTCAGACTCATCAATGCGCGTGAGCGGTGCAAAGGAGAGCGCATCCCGGCCAATGTCGTAGTGATCGCCATTAGCACCGGCAGCCAGGGCAAACATGGACAAGCCCTTGTCGAAAACGAAGATAGATGAATTCTCGTAGGCCCGGAACTGGGCAGCGATGAGCGCCAGGAGCGTTGACTTGCCTGATCCGGTTGGCCCAAGAACAACAGTGTGGCCAAGGTCGGCTTCATGCAGATTCAATCTGTATGGTGTATTGCCGTCAGTGGTCAGTACAGC
>CAZEIT010000446.1:0-1867 GCA_964512515.1 uncultured Desulfobulbus sp. | reverse complement strand
GATCATCATCATCACGGGACCCAACATGGCCGGTAAGTCTGCCCTGCTGCGGCAGACTGCTCTTATTGTCCTCATGGCTCAAATGGGAAGTTTTGTACCTGCATCATTTGCCAGGATCGCAATTATTGACAAAGTCTTCACCCGGGTGGGTGGGCTGAACAGCATTCAGATAGCGAGTCAGTAAAAGCTCACCTGTAGCAGAGCTTAATTCAGTAAAAAGATTCATGTTGTTAACACTGACAGTGCCTATGTCGCGCGCAAGAACATGCACAACCAGGAGCAGGGTATCGCCGTCCGAAAGAAGCCCGGCGCTCGCCGAACAGGACTGGAGCGGAAAAAGTTCCTTCATGCGCTTTTCGGTGGCGGCATTTCTGTCCAGTATCATCTGCCGCTGGGCCGTCATGCGCTCCACCTGCGCCTCACGGAACTGGCGCACCAGTTCGGGGCTGTTCACCAGTTGGCTTACGCGCCACCCCGTAGGCGTTTGATCCATGCGCAGAATAAGCAGGAAATTTTTATCAAGAAGCGGATGCCGTGCCTTGGCTGTCAGCAGCGCCGTGCCGTCGCTGGGGGGCTGCAGGCTGAGGGAGGAGGACAGTTGTGCGAGAAAATCTGGAGGCAAGGCATAGAGGGCTGTTTTCAGGCGTATCTTGACATCGGGTTCATCCTTGACCGGTTCCTGCTTGGTGCGACTTTGTTTGAGCAGGGCCGTTTGGATCATGTCGGCAATCTGCCGTTCCTGATCTGCCCCTGCTTTAAGAAAAGGGTAATTTTGCGCCAGGTCCTTGGCCAGACCGCGAGAAAGCGAATTGAAGTCCACCAGTTCAGCAATGGTTTCGGCGTCGCCTGATTTCAGGGCGTCCCGCAAAATTTCAAAAGCGTACTGGCTGGACTGGCGATACTGGTAATAACGCCATCCGCTGAAGCTTACCACAATGACAATGAGCACCAGCACCGTGGCGACCAGCGCCAGCGTATGCTGTCGGGCAAAGGCTACTATTTGGGGAATAAAAGGAAGATTCATGGTCTACCCACGCAAGGACGCCTGACGCGAATTCAATGAGTTTTTTGAACCGCACTCCAGTGCCGGTTCTGGACTGCGCAAACGGTGACGCTTAACCTTGAGCGGCATGGGGGTAACGGTACGCGCAGCTTCCAAATCAACACGTATGATGCCCCAGGCTCCGAAGGGCATGCGCAGCCTGTGTGTGAAGCAGCTCAAGGGGCAGTTGCCGCCCCAGGATTTGCGAGGCCCGTTCAGCGTGCTCATGCCGCAGAGTTTCCCCACGTTGGCGCTTCTGATGATGCGCCAAACCTGCCACCAGCTATGGGGCGGGCCGGGCCAGGGCGATTTGCTGCCCTGAAGGCGGTGCAAAGCGTACGCCAAAGACATGCTGTTCCAAAAGGTAACCGCGATGCCTCTGGAGGAAACGCGCAAAGCCTCATGCACTGCGGCGTCGATTTTTTTCGTGTCGCCTGCGGCAAGATGCAGCACCGCGCAGTCAAAAAAATTATCTTCAAATGGCAAATAATCGTCGGCCGCGGCCAGTATTTCTGCACGCGCACCCAGAACTGCCGCAGCTTGGGTCCGCTGTTCGGGGCGTAATTCAGTGACGGTCAGGTCAAAGCCGCATTCCCACAGCAAGGGCGAAAATGCCCCTTGGCCGCAGTTGATTTCCAGCAGTGTTTTTTTTCTGCGTGGCCAACTTGCCAGACATTGCTGCAACAAATTTTGCTGCTTGCTCAAGGCAGAAGTGCCCTTGATGTTCCCATTCCACCACTTCATGCGACCTGCCTTCTCTGTGCTAATACAGCATTTTCGCATTGAGAATATCCATTCTCGCGGTAGCCGTTGCCCGCTCCTGCG
>CAZEIT010000445.1:0-1878 GCA_964512515.1 uncultured Desulfobulbus sp. | reverse complement strand
GCAATGGCTGCGGTGGAGAAACGATTGCTCAGGCGGGCGCTCAACCGGTAAGGCCATGATGGCGTTCAGTGCGTCCAGTGCTGCCCTTGCTCGGTGAAAGCGGGCCGCAAGATTTACCACTTGCGACATGGGGGCTATGGCCTGGCGGGAAAGAATGACCAGGGCAATGATGCCGCCCTGGCTGAGATCGCCGGAAGCCAAGCGGTACACCCCGGCAATCAAAACCGCCACTGTGGAAAGGTTCATGATAAAATCGGTAAAATAGCCGACCGAGAACGAATACATGCGGGAACGGTTTCCCCAAATAGCAATATGGCTGACCGCCTCTTCCCAGGCACGCTGGAGCTGGCTCTCGGCGCCAAGCATCTTGATGGTTTCAATGCCGGACAGGCCTTCTACCAGAATGGAGTTTTTTTGGGCGCCAGCCTGAAAACTCTTTTCAACAGCTGTTTTCAAAGGAGCCTGGATAAGAACGGCATAGATGCCCATGAGAAAAAGGGCGGTTATATGTACCAGCACAATAGGGCCGCCCAGGTACCAGATGGCCAGAAGGCCCAGCACCATAAAAGGGAGGTCAATGAGGGCGGTAATGGAGAAGGAGGTGATAAATTCCCGGATGGCGTCAAATTCTTGCAGGTTGCGGGTGAAGGCGCCGACAGACTTTGGCCGGACCTCCATCCTGAGACCCAGAACCTTTTCAAGCAGTATGGAGGAAATGCGCAGGTTGAATTTTTTGCCGACCTCATCGATGAAATAGCCGCGCAAACCCTTCATGAGAAGGTTGAAACCATAAATGATGCCTATGCCTATGGCCAAGACCCAAAGGGTATCAAAGGCCAGGTTGGGGATGACCCGGTCGTACACGTTCATGGTGAAAAACGGACCGGCAAGACCGAACAGGTTGATGAAGAAAGAGGCGACCAGAACATCGCGCAGTATCCGCCAAGAGGAAAGAAGCGGACTCCAGAACCAGTGCTTGCCAGATTGTGGCTTTAGCTGATCGAGCTGTTTATCTTCCCGGTATTTCGGCCGAATAAAAAAAGCGTAGCCTTGATAATTGGTCTCCAGTTCCTGCATGGAAATGACACTTTCGCCAAATCCGCTCTCCGGCAAAATAATTCTTGCGGCTTGCTTGTCCTGGTCAATGTTCAGTAAAATGCAAGCCCGGCTGTTGTTGAGAAGTAAAACTGCCGGCAGTTCATAGCCAGCCATTTTGCTCAAGGGCCGTTTCAGTAGTCTGCAGGCAAAGCCGGCCCTGTCGGCTGCCCGTGGGAACAGTTCGACGGTGAGTCGGTCGGCGACAATGGGCAGGCCAGCCTTAAGAGCAGTACGAGAAACCTGGATGTGGTACATCTTTCCCAAATGTACCAGGCATTCCGCCAGGGGATCGTCGGTAATGTCTTGCTCATCCAAGTGACGAGGGCCTGGGGTCTGAGCACCAGAATTGTTTATATTCATAAAATAACTCAATAGTTTTCAAAATTGTATTATTTGTAGCGATACTGAATGCAAGATATATAAACATTGTATGAATTATTGATGCAATTACAAAAGAAAAGAGGAGAACAGAAATGGTTTACGTGCAGAGGGATGCGGAAGGCAAGGTCAATGGCGTATACTTGCAATCCCAGTTTCCGGGGATGGAAAAGATAGATAGTCAACACCAAGATATTGTTGACTATCTCAGGACCTGTGAGCAGGTAGAAATTTTCAATCAACTGCTGACTGAATCCGATACATCCATCACCAGAGTTATTGAGGATCTTATCAATTTACTCATTGAGAAAAAGATCATCAACTTTACGGAATTGCCGATTCAGGCACAAAACAAGTTGCAGCACAGACAGGTTATGCGTCAAAATCGGGAAAAAGTGCAGT
>CAZEIT010000444.1:0-1907 GCA_964512515.1 uncultured Desulfobulbus sp. | reverse complement strand
GTGGCTGCAAACAGAATCAAGGTATTCGCGAAAGGCTGGGCCTAGGTGCTGGTGGGTCAAAGCAAAATCCACCACTGCTTTCAGATACCCAAGCTTATCGCCTGCATCGTAGCGTTTGCCTTCAAATTCGTAGGCAAACATGCCCTGGCGTTTCGCCATGGCCTGCAGGGCATCGGTGAGTTGGATTTCGCCGCCATGGCCCGGGGTGGTCTTCTCCAAAAGATGAAAAATATCGGGCATGAGCAGATAACGGCCAATAATAGCCATATCTGAGTTGGATGTGCCGGGCGCTGGTTTTTCTATCATGCGGTTGATCCTGTAGGCACGGTCAAACTCGCTCTCCTCGGCCTCGACAATGCCGTACTGATGCGTTTCCTGCTCCGGAACCCTTTGGATAGCCACAATCGAGGTGCCAACCTGTTCATAGAGGTTGATCATCTGCTTGCAGCAGGCTATCTTGCTCCGCACCAGGTCATCGCCAAGGAGCACGAAAAAAGGCTCGTCGCCCACCACATTGCGCGCCATGAGAATGGCATGGCCAAGGCCAAGCGGCTCCTTTTGACGCACTGAAGTAACATCGATAAGGTTTGAAATGTGGCGCAGTTCTTCCCGCAGGTGTACTTTGTTTCGCTCCTTGAGAACGGTATCGAGCTGAAAATCATAGTCAAAGTGATTTTCAATGGCTGATTTACCCATACTGGTCACCAGGATGATCTGCTCTATGCCAGACGCGACCGCCTCTTCAACGATGTACTGAATGGTTGGCCGGTCAACAATGGTAAGCATTTCCTTGGGAATGGCCTTGGTGGCCGGGAGGAAACGAGTACCAAGGCCAGCAACCGGGATGACAGCTTTACGGATAGTTTTCATGGAATTGTCCTTAAAAGGAGTGGGTGTTCCTGCGGGATGGTTGGTAGAAAATTTTTGATGCCTTAACAAGCCATTTTAGGTATAGACAGTGCCCGTGCAAGGTATTTTCTTAGGGTAATGCCCTGAAAGAAAAGCATAAACTTAATCTATTTGCATTATATACTACCATTTCACACGGCGAACCGGAAGCCCTACCCTGCTGCCAAGCGCCCTATTCATCTGCAGTGCGCCAGAATAAAGTTCAAGAATCACCTTCAGTTTCTATGGATTCAGAAATTGCCATCCAGGTAGACAACCTGAGTAAATGCTACCAGATCTATGATAAACCGCATCAACGGCTTTTACAGATGGTTTATCGTGGTCACCGGCAGTATTACCGGGAGTTCTGGGCCTTAAAGGATGTTTCTTTCACGGTGAAACGAGGAGAAACCTTAGGGATAATCGGACGTAACGGCAGCGGTAAATCCACTTTGTTGCAGTTAATTTGCGGCACCCTTACGGCGACAAGCGGAACTGTTCATACTAATGGCCGTGTTGCGGCACTGTTGGAACTGGGTGCTGGGTTCAATCCTGAATTTACAGGGCGTGAAAATATTTATATGAATGCATCAATTTTAGGGTTAAGCCACGATGAAATTGATGCACGTTTTGATGCAATCGTCGCGTTTGCTGACATCGGTGACTTTATAGAACAACCTGTAAAATCGTACTCTTCGGGCATGTATGTGCGCCTAGCTTTTGCAGTAATCGCCCATGTAGATGCGGATATCCTAGTGATTGATGAAGCACTTGCTGTTGGCGACGCATTCTTTACACAAAAGTGCATGCGCTTTTTACGGAAGTTCATGAAATATGGCACCATATTGTTTGTTAGCCATGATACTGGCTCAGTCGTCAATTTGTGTGATCAAGCAATACTTCTGGAAAGAGGAATAGTAAAAGCAAACGGTTTACCCAAGGATGTGGCTCAATTATATTTAGCAAAACTTTATGAATCGGTTCAAGGGAAAAAAGACTTTAACATTGAAAATTTTCAA
>CAZEIT010000443.1:0-1915 GCA_964512515.1 uncultured Desulfobulbus sp. | reverse complement strand
ACTCGCCGCCACAATGGCCGTTTCTCAGGATTTCGCCATACTTGGCGCACAGTAGGCATAGTAATCATTGATTACCCCTCCTCTCGCCATCCGGCCTATCGGTCGCCCGCCGGTGCAGTTTATTGCTCAGCTCAGCCAGCACCGCCGAAGTGGCCCGCTGTGTATCAGCCATGGTTGTCTGCGCCCGGTAAACCTCAAGCTGATTACTGGCCACCATCTTGAGCGTGGATTCCATGCTTGCTATCCGTTCACCAAGCGAACAGTAGGCCTCCATCCACTCCCTGCCTACATCTCCATGCAGGGATGCACGCAAAGTCGCACAAGTCTTGTCTGTGATAAACAACTGCTCATGCTGATCAAGCCGCTCGTGGGCGCGCTGCACGTTGCGCTCGTTGTGCGCCACCTTGTCATGGAGCAGTATTTTTTCTTCCGCATCTGCCTTGACTGCGCTTTTCTCGCCTTTACGCACACCAAGCAGAAAGGCCAGTATCGCCAGGGTGAGCGACAGTGCCTCAAGCAGGATCGGATCAATTATGCCTGTCATCACGCCTTGCGTTGTTTAATCCAAGCTTCCACAGCCGTGATGATGCCATACATGCCAGCAGCCCCAGCAACGATCAGCTCCAAATGCTCTGGCTCAATGCCGATGCCCATGGCTGCAGCAATTGCCAGTACTGCCTTGCCCCACTTCGTAACCATCTGATCTTTCACGCCACTCCTCCAAAATAAAAAAGGCCCAGTGCTGGCGGGCTGTTTCCGCAAAGCACCGGGCCTCATGTCCCCAGGTTTTAAGTCCTGGTAAGGTTGTCCGTCGTTATGTTCTCACATTATACAGCAAGGAAACGGTAATTCAACTATTCCCCTGCCTCTTCATACATTTCCATGGCCCGCATACGCTCAAACTTGCTTGCCCTGGCATTGCGCTTGAGCATGGCCCGGATTGATTTCGCAGTGATGGGCGTGATGTCTGGCCGGTTCAGGCCAATCACCTTGTCATTGTACTTGTCAATTTTTACCAAGATCCCAGCCCACTCCATATCAGGCGGGTTGTAATCATACTGCAGGTACAGCCGCTTGATCTCCCGGTTGATGTCTGCCCGCTGCTCGGTGTATTTATCCTTGACCTTGCGCTCGCTCCACTGCTGCTGGCGCTTACCAGCAATGTCGGCCGTGGAGAAAGATAATCCCCGCAAATACGCCTCAACCCCGCTCACCTTAAGCGGGTCTGTGCCATAATACACAGAGCCATAGCTTTCCGTGGTAACCCCCTCGGTGCTTTCCCGTATCGCCTTAGCCACACTGCCAAAGGCAGAGGGCAGTGCTTTTTCGGCAGCCTTCAGGTATTCTCCTTTCAGTGCGTGTTTGCCCGCGCTATAAGCGTCGTAGACCACCGAGCCAGGAGCCCCAAACAACTCGGCCAGGCTATTCAGACGCTTGCCCTTTGCAAGCACGTCACCCACTACCGGGATCCCCATGGCCAGTGAGCCCTGAAACGATATACCCAAGAGCCCTGGTGCACCAAAGCGCATCCAGGAGTCTGAGCCAAAGGTGTCGCGCGCCCAGGCGTACAACTCTTCTTCAGGGTCTTCCCCACCCACACCAAGCCCCTTGGCCAGGGCCGCCAGCAGCGGAGTGATCAGGGTTGCCTTTGGCCCGCCCAACACCACAGGCGCCAAGAGCATGTAGGCAGCCTGTTTATGATCACCCTTGCCAAGCATCTCATCGATATTCAGCATGTAGTTCTGGGCAAACTTCTGGAATGTCCACACTATTTTAAGCGGGTTGGCCGCGCCGCGTGTCCATCTCGGTGCTGTGGCTGGGCCATACCAGCCGTGCGCCCGGTCGCTGGCGTGGTGCGCCTTCTGCATCAGTTCTTCATGGGGCAGATCTGGGTTGGCTCGCTGCCACATCTTAT
>CAZEIT010000442.1:0-1945 GCA_964512515.1 uncultured Desulfobulbus sp. | reverse complement strand
AGGAAAATGCGACACCGCCGTGCATATGGGTACTCCTAGGAATATTTTCCGATGCCGGCATAGACAGGATTTTGATATGAAATTGGAACTACGTCCTTAAGGGAAGAGGTAGACCGATGTTTCCACCCCGCTATCCAGCCCTTCCATGTCGCGACCAATGGGCAAGAGGCCATCGGCCCGCACCAGATGGCTGAGCAGGCCAGACTTACCGTAAACCGGCCAGGCCAGGGGCAGATCGTCATTATGGGTATAGGCCAGGCGTACCCGTACATAGTCTTCTCTGCCGATGGCGGAAACGATCTGCTGGCCGGTTTTAGCCTGTATGCGTTGTAGACCAAGGGTGGTGGACAAACCGGAATAGCGCCGCAACAAGGGACGAACAAAGAGATAAAAAACCACCATGGCCGAGGCCACATGACCTGGCAGCCCGATCAGGGCCTTGTTACCCTGGGCGGCAAGTATGGTCGGTTTGCCTGGTCTGATGGAAACCCCGTGGGCGAGCACCTGCGCTTGAGGCATACTTGCAAAAACCCGCAGGGTATAGTCGCGCTGGCCCACGGAACTGCCGCCGGAAAGAAGCAAGACATCCGCTGTTGCAATGGCCTCTGCGCTGATAGCCTGCAGTTGCTCAAAATTATCTCCGCAAATACCACAGGCCATGGGAATTCCCCCGGCCTCCTCTACCAGGGCGGCAAGCGAGGCGGAGTTAATGTCACGTATCTTTCCTGGGGGCGGCGTTTCCTCAACCGGCACCAGCTCATCACCAGTGGAAAGGATGGCAACCCTGGGTTTTCGATACACCGGCACCGAAGCGCAGCCAAGGCCGGAGAGCAGGCCAATATCTTGGGGCCGCAGACGGCTGCCCTTGGTTAGCACCGTATCGCCAGGCGCGTAATCCTCACCGGCATGAATCACATTCTCCCCCGGTGCAACTGGCCGGAACAGCGCCACCGAGTCCTCGCCAAAGGGCTGGGTATACTCCACCATAACCACGGCATCCGCGTTTTGCGGCAGTTCGCCACCGGTCCAGATGCGCGCGGCCTGACCTGACCCCAAACTAAGCGCCCCACCAGGCGCGCCCATGGCAATCTCGCCAATCACGTTTAGCAGTGCGGCCTCTGCCTCTGAGCAGCCAAAGGTATCGCTTGCCCGCACTGCGTAGCCGTCCATGGTGGAGCGGGAAAAGGGCGGCAAGGCCTCTTGGCTGACCACATCTTGCGCCAGGACGCGCTGCCGGGCAAGCTGCAGGGGAATACTTTCCTGGTCGAGAGGGGAAAAACGGTCAAAGAGGGAGAGCAGTTCAGCCGAGCTGATCAATTTGAAGAAATCCTGCATCTGTATCTGACCTTAAAAAGCCCAAGGAGAGGGCGGAAAACGGCAAAATGGCGGGAGAATCATCCCCCGCCAATGGCTGGAAAAATGGCCAACTGATCGCCTTCCTCCGGAACCTGATCCAGGTTGCAATGGCGGGAATTGAGCATGGTGACCCCAACCTCGCTCAACTCAATCTCCAAGGAACGGATGATATCCGCAACCGTGGTCCCCTTGGAATACTCCGCCACTTTTTCTCTGAAGCGATTATCCCGGAAATAGGCGAACAGCTTGACCGTTATACGCATGTGGCCCCAGCTCAGAAATTCCAGAAGGAGTCAAGGGCTTCGTCGCTGATGTCCCAAACCACGTTGTGCGGGGCAATGGCCTCATCCTGGAAAAACTCCGGCAGGCGGTCATCCTCGTTGGTGAAACCAGCGGCCAGATTAAAGCCGCGCTCGATCTTGAGGATACTCATGCCGAGATTAGTGACGTCATCCGCAGTCAGCTTGATGCCGAAACGCGCGTTGATCATATCGATCAGTGCAGGCAAGCAGGCAGCGTCGTCCAGGGCGGCAAAGGCGATGAACAGACACATGCCGGTGGAATCAATGGCTGCAGTGGCAATCTGCAA
>CAZEIT010000441.1:0-1948 GCA_964512515.1 uncultured Desulfobulbus sp. | reverse complement strand
CCCTGAGGGAAAAGGGACACATCCGTATGACCTTGCTGTTCCGCCTGCTGTCGGAACAGAAACGTCAGCAGCTCAACCTGCTCTGCTCAGTGGTGGGCCTGCTCTTCTCCGTCTATCTCACCTATGTGTGCGCCCTCTTTTTCTGGGATTCGGTGGCAACCCGCTCCCAATCCATCCAAATTTCCGCCACCTACCTGGCCATCCCCCAGTTTTTCATGCCCTTAGGCGCAGGCATGCTGAGCCTGCAATTTCTGGCTGAGCTGCTGCGCAGTATCCTGATTCTGCGCGAAGACACCAGCGGGGTGCTGGTATTGGAAGAAAGCGGCGAAGCAGGCCGCTAGCGAGGAAGAATCACGTGGATATTGTAACCGTTTCACTTGCGCTGGCGGTCATGCTGGTGATCTTCATGGGAGGAACCCTGTGGATCGGCATGGCGCTTTTTCTGGTGGCTATGGGCTCTTTTCTGCTCTTCACCGAACTGCCCTTTGGCACCATTCTGGCCAACACGGCCTGGAACAATACCAGCGGTTCCGCCATGATGGCCCTGCCCATGTTTGTGTGGATGGGCGAGATTCTTTTTCGCAGCCACATTTCGCAAAACCTGTTCAAGGGGCTGACGCCCTGGATGGATCGCATTCCGGGCAGGCTTTTGCATGTGAATGTGCTGGCCTGCACCTTTTTTGCCGCGGTGAGTGGCTCCTCGGCCGCCACCACGGCCACGGTGGGCAAAATCACCGTGCCGGAGCTGGAAAGCCGCGGTTACAACCGGGCCCTTGCCTCTGGCTCGCTTGCCGGCGCAGGCACCCTGGGTTTTCTCATTCCGCCCAGTATGATGATGCTGGTCTACGGCATTATCGGCGATGTCAGCATTGGCAAGCTCTTTATTGCTGGCATTATTCCGGGCATTCTCTTGGCTGCCATGTTCAGCGGCTACATTGCCCTGCGCTGCCTGATCACTCCAAGCCTTGCCCCAGCAGGCAGCGAATGCCACAGTTGGCAGGAACGGCTGGCTGCCATACCGGAAATTTTGCCAGTCCTGTTGCTGATCCTGGTGGTGTTGGGCAGCCTCTACACCGGCTGGGCCACGCCCACCGAGGCAGGTGCTGTGGGGGTGGTGGGCGCGCTTGTTTTCGCTTTCTTCACCAAGAGCCTGGATCGCCAGGTTTTTACCTCCAGCCTTATGGGCGCGATCAAAACCATCGCCATGATCATGTTCATCATCATGGGCGCATCCTACCTGTCAGTGGTGGTGGGCTATCTGGGCATAACCCGTGAGCTGACCATCCTGGTCACGAAAATGGGCCTTTCGCCCTATATGCTCATTTTCATCCTCTGCCTGTTGTATCTGGTACTCGGCTGCCTGGTGGATGGCTTTTCCATGATCGTCATGACCACGCCCATTGTACTGCCCCTGGTGAGCGCGGCTGGCTTTGACACAGTCTGGTTCGGCATCTTTCTGGTGCTGGTGATCGAGCTTGCACAGATTACCCCGCCGGTGGGTTTTAATCTCTTTGTCATCAGCTCGCTCAACCATGATGATATCTTTGTGATTGCCAAGCATTCCCTGCCGTTTTTCTTCATTATGCTGCTGGCAACTGCACTGATTACTCTTTTCCCACAGATCGTTTTGTTTTTACCCAACCTGATGCGGTAATTCCGTTTTCCAGATCAAAGATGATATCAAGGAGGCGAGGCAAATGCGACGCAGGTGTACATACGGTACTCTGAGGAACATTTGCTGAAGCCGACACAGATAGGGCTTTGATGTGGAAATGGAATAACTACGCATTAACCAGACCTGCCTGCCATGACCTCTGCTACCATTGACATCAACTGTGACATGGGCGAGAGCTTTGGTATCTATACCCTGGGTATGGATGCGGAAGTGATCCGCCATATTTCCTCTGCCAACATTGCCTGCGGCTTTCATGCCGGTGATCCGCAGGTG
>CAZEIT010000440.1:0-1958 GCA_964512515.1 uncultured Desulfobulbus sp. | reverse complement strand
CCAGCGCATTAAAGCGGAGGTGAAACTGTGAAAAAGCTGTTAATCCTCAGTGGGAAAGGCGGCACCGGAAAAACCACGACTGCCGCAGCGTTCATCGGTTTTGCAAAAGCGGAGGCTTTCGCGGATTGCGATGTGGACGCGCCCAATTTGCACTTGGTGGTTCAAATGGATACAAAGCCAGAGCAAACGACATATTACGGCTCGCAAAAGGCAACGATCCAACCCGAAAAGTGCGTCGGATGCGGCCTGTGTGCGAACACTTGCCGATTTCACGCCATCCGATTTGAGGCAGGGCGCTATGCCGTGAACGAATACGCCTGCGAGGGTTGCGGCGTATGCGCGTATGTTTGCCCGCAGCAGGCGGTAACTCTGGAGGCAGATATCGCTGGTATTCAAGCACTGTACCGTGGCAAGCGCGTTTTTTCTACCGCCACATTGCGTATGGGGCGGGGCAACTCCGGCAAGCTCGTAGCCGCCGTTAAAACTGCGCTATCGGAAGCCGCGCCGGACAAAGAACTAGCCATCATCGACGGTTCTCCCGGCATTGGGTGCCCAGTCATTGCTTCTATCAGCGGCGTGGATATGGTACTGATTATCGCGGAACCATCGCTATCGGGATTCAGCGATTTAAAGCGTATCCTGAAAACAGCCGCAATCCTCGGTACACGAACGGTTGTATGTGTGAACAAAGCTGATGTAAGCCTTGAAAACACCGAAGCGATTGAGCAGTTCTGTGAAGCGCACGGCATTCCCTTTGTGGGGCGGATTCCTTACGATCATCAGGCTTCGATGGCCATCAACGTAGGGATGAGCTTGGCGGATGTGCCATGCCCTGCGCGTGACGCGCTGCAAAAGGTGTATGCCCAAACCATGAAGCAGTTGCAAGGAGGCGCCGCATGAAAATCAGCATGCTGATGGAAAACACCCCGTTTTCGGAGGGCTTCCTGTCGGAACACGGATTGAGTATTCACATCGAAACAGAGCAACACCGCATCCTCTTTGATATGGGGCAGTCGGATGGTTTTATCGCTAACGCTGAAAAACTGGGCATTGATCTTGCGGCGGTGGATGTCGCGGTGCTCTCCCACGGGCATTACGACCATGGCGGCGGTCTGGAGGCGTTCCTTGCCGTTAATGGCAAAGCACCTGTGTACGTGAGTCAGTACGCGTTTGATCCCTGCTTTTCCGGCACCGAGCGCTACATTGGGCTAATGCCGGAGCTAAACGGCCTCCCGCGCTTACGCTTTGCCAAGGAGCAACTTACACTCAATGTCGAGCTGGCATTGTTCGCCTGTAATGAACGCGCACGGCCTTTCAGGATGGACAGCTATGGCCTGAACACCCTGCGCGATCACACGCTGATGCCGGATGATTTTCGCCACGAGCAATACCTGCTGATCCGGGAACAGGGCAAGCGCGTGCTCATCAGCGGCTGCTCCCATAAGGGCATCCTGAATATCATGAGCTGGTTTACGCCAGACGTGCTTATCGGTGGGTTCCACTTCATGAAAGTCGATCCGGCCGGCGCTGAACACACGGTTCTGGACGAGGCGGCGCAAGTGCTGGCGCAAGCGGATACGCAGTATTATACCTGCCATTGCACAGGCCTTGCGCAATATGAATACCTTAAGGCGCGCATGGGAGATCAGATGCAATATCTGGCTGCTGGGCAGCAAATCATCATTTGAGGAGGAAGAAGTGTGAGTGAATCCTGTTCCCATCAATGTGAAAGTTGCGGCGAAAGCTGCAACGAAAGGGAAAAAGAAAGCCTGTTGGTCAAGCCGCATGAGGCAAGCCACATCAAAAAGGTGATCGCCGTTGTCAGCGGCAAGGGCGGCGTCGGTAAAAGCCTGGTTACCTCCATGCTTGCTGTTCTTGCCCGGCGGCAGAGGCTAAATACCGCCATTTTGGACGCGGATATCACCGGCCCATCCATTCCAACCGCCTTTGGTCTGCAT
>CAZEIT010000439.1:0-1965 GCA_964512515.1 uncultured Desulfobulbus sp. | reverse complement strand
AATTTCACCACGATCCCTGCGTTCATCATCATTTCAAAGATTGAGAGCGTCACGTTACAGCCTTTTTTTGCGTTGATTGTTGATTCAAAGTATCATAAAGATTATTGAATGTGCTGGCGAAACCCAACTCTATGGGGCTTTATGCCGCCACAGTGTCAACTGTAACCCTACATTCTACACAATATCTCAAAGCCTGTCGATCTTGATTTATTGATTTCAACGGGGGATGGCTCATCAGAAAATTCGCCCATGCCCTCGCCCATTTTTTATGAAAAACGGTGAACCCATGCCTCAAAACCTTTTTGATGTCGTTATCATTGGTACTGGCCCTGCTGGCATTCAGGCAGCCATTCACGCCTCCCGCAAACAAACCAGCGTGCTGGTTCTCGGCAGAATAGAGAATTCTTCTCTTTACAGTGGCCACATCGAAAACTATGCCTTTGTTGGTGGCGTCACCACTGGACACGACATGCTCCAGCAAGGAGTGAGTCAGGCCAAGGGTTTTGGGGCACAATTTCTCGAAGAAGATCTGCTGCAACTCAAGCAGGAAGATGACTTTTTCAATCTGAGACTGGAAAGTGGCAAGGAAATACAAGCGCGGGCGTTAATTTTGTCCATGGGAGTTGCCAAAAAGAAACTTGGCGCAGAAGGTGAAAAAGACTTTCTCGGCAAAGGTGTCAGCTATTGCGTAGACTGCGACGCCAACTTTTTCCGAAATGCGGTCGTTTGCGTGACCGGTGACCGCAGCGCTGCCGCAGATGGCGCCCTCACCCTGCAGGCCTTTGCTGCCAAGGTTTATTTGGTAGCGAAAGACCTGGACATTTCCGAAGAACTCAGCGCGCAACTAAAAAGCAGTGGGGTGGAACGCATCGAAAGTACGGTCACCAAAGTGAACGGAGAAAAGCTGCGGGGCGTGCAGTCGATTGAACTCGAAAACGGACAAAAGCTTGAGGTTGAAGGCCTTTTTATTGAGATGGGCTCAAAGGGTGCCTTGCAACTGGCCACCCTGATCGGTGTTCAGCTCGACAGTGAAAGCATGAAGTATATTACTGTTAACCGGCTGCAGGAGACCAACATAGCAGGAGTCTATGCCGCCGGCGATATCACCGGCCCTCCGTATCAGATGGCCAAGGCTGTAGGCGAAGGCTGCATTGCCGGCATGGAGGCCGCCACCTATGCCAGGGCGATGCGGAAAAAAGAAGCAGCGAAATAGCGACAAACCGCGGCATATGCTTATCAGCCTTGTTCGCTGCGCTCCATGCGTTGCTGCTGCTCCAGCGCTGCTTTGAGCGCACGAAAGATTTCGCGGCTGTAGCGGGGATTGCGTGTCTCTGCGAAACGATGGGCAAGCCGCAGCAAGGCATTTTCGTCCACCTGCGGCAGATCAAGTTTGAGTGCTTGCACAACCCTGCTGTCCCACAGTTCGCCCCAGGCAGAGCTTTCTCTTACATTGGCGCGATCAAGCGCCTCTTCAATCAGGGCATTACGGTACTGCTCCAACTGGTGCTGCACCTTCTGCGCCACAATCGCCTTGCCCTGATGCCGGCCAATAAAATCGTACAGCTCATCCTGCGGGCCATTAGCATGAAGCAGCTTGGTCAGGTACTTGATTTGCCGTTTACGCGCTCCACCCCTCATCGTGACTGCAACGCGCAGTTCTTGAATTATTTCTTCCGGACAAGGTAGCTGGTCTTGCACCTGTTAGGGCAGGGCAACCAAGGCTGAGGCACGCTGTTCAAGCTGCTGCGGGAACGGGCCAAAGCGGACGAGACCTCGCCGCTGGCCGCTCGGGATTAAAACCCAAAAGCGCCTGCCGCAGTTATGAGCGGCAGGCGCTTTTTTATACCTGATTCATTTGTTCCAGTATGCGTCGGCGCGTCTGCTGAAGCCGGTCCATCACCTGCATCAGCTGCTCGTCGGTGCGTTCCACCCGCGTCCTGGCATCGCTGATCTTGCTCAGTACCG
>CAZEIT010000438.1:0-1965 GCA_964512515.1 uncultured Desulfobulbus sp. | reverse complement strand
CGCTATTTTTTTGCCCATTGTCTCCATGCAATTTCTTAACCGGACATTACTGAGGCAAATCAGCCCACTACGAAAGGACAGACCTGCCATGCACATCAACCGGAGCGCGATCGTTCTTTTCCTCTCCGAGCTCAGGCGCTCCCTGCGCCTGCTTGGCGTGTCGCTTGTCGGCCTGACCGTGCTCCTGTTTCTTTTTTCCGGAGACCTGCTTCTTGTCCTGCAGGAGCACATTGGCGGTCAACTGCACTTCTTCTCGGTGGCCGAACCCTTTCTTGCCCATGTCAAACTGGCCTTCTTCGGCTCACTTTTTCTACTCATGCCCCTGCTGCTGCACGTGCTTTGGCGGGCGCTGGCAGCACCCTTTGGCCTGAGCGCCCGCCAGCGCTTCAGCTTTGTGCTGGCCACCAGCCTGCTTTTTTATGGCGGCGCAACCTTCTGTTATCTGCTGACCCTTCCCTTTGGCATCCAGTTTCTTCTGGGCTTTGAAGGCAAGACGCTGCAGGCGGTTATATCGATCAACCGTTTCACCAACTTTATCAGCCTCTTTGTCCTGGCCTTTGGCCTGGTCTTTGAGTTGCCGGTTTTCATGATTTTCTGCACGCGCGTAGGCCTCATCAGCCGCAGGGCCTTTGAGCGCAACCGGCGCTACGCCATTCTGGCCATTGCTATCCTGGCCGCCGTGCTGACCCCGACCCCGGATGTGGTCAATATGGGACTGATGGGGCTCCCTCTCTACTTCCTCTATGAAGCGGGCATCGCCCTGATTCGCATTTTCAAGCTGGAGAAGCAGCCAGAACCGCAACAGGAAGAGCAGGTCTAAAATGAGCGGACTTCTATGCCCTCGCGTTGCAGCAGGGCTGCGGTCACCCCGATGGTGGGCGTACAGCCGCAAGAGGGGCTGCCTGATTTGAGCAGGGCCACTCGCACATCCTGCATGCGTGCAATGGCTAGCACCATCGTTGCCCCTTTGATAAAAGATGCGGAAAGATCACGGCCATAGTTATCCAGCACCCGGGCTCGACCATCCAAAACAGCATGACCATCACCACCCAGAATCGAGGCCGGCGGCCGTGGCGTGCAGAGCCCACCGAGCTGTTCCGGACATATAGGGATAAAACGGTATGCCGACAGCAGACGCAGGCATTCGTCATTTTGTTTACCTTTTCCGTCGTAGCGGGTACACAGACCAAGAAGGCAGGAACTGACAAGACACAGAGGTTTAGGCGGCATGGGTGAGTGCAGTGAAGTGGTTGAAGCGTAATAAGAGGCGGAGTACGGCAGGCACGTCAAAGCCGCGCTTTGGCGAGCAGCAGGATTCGCGCAGTGGTTTCTGGGCGCTGACGGGTATTATACTGCTGCTTTTGGTGGCCTGGGTATTGTTTGCACCTGGCAGCGGTTACCTGTATTACCGCAATAGCCAGAAGGAGCTTGCCACGATCCAGCAGAAAAACGCTGAACTTGAGCAAAATAATGCAATCCTGCGTCAGGAGATCGAGCGCCTGAAAACCGATGAGGCCTATATTGAAAAGGTGGCGCGGGAAAAACATGGCCTCTTGAAAAAAGACGAACGAGTCTATGAGTTTGACCGGCCAAGTGGCAAGTGATCCCATTGCCATATCAAAGTCCTATCTGTGTCGGCTCTGGCAAATGTCGGCAAGACGCACCTCCAGGTACGCCTCGTCGTATTTGCCTTGCCCCCTTGATATCATTTTTGATCTGGAAATGGAAAGAGATGGTTGTGTAAACAGGGTGAGACCGCACGGGTCCCTTGTTTTCATCCTCAGCGGAAAGCTCTTCTGGGCTGGCATGTGGGGGCACCTGCATGCGGAGCGGAGGAGCGCAGCGAGCTTGAAGCCGACATCTGCTTCTGCGCCTCTTCTCCACCGCAGTGGGGGCAGCGCACTGTTTGCTGCTGGCTGATTGAGGTGGTGAGCAGTTCAAAATTTGCACCGCAGGAGCGGCATT
>CAZEIT010000437.1:0-1968 GCA_964512515.1 uncultured Desulfobulbus sp. | reverse complement strand
GCACCACCCTGTCAGCACTCATTTTGACCACTCCAAGGCACCTTTTTTCCAGGCATACACATAGCCGACCAAGAGCAGGCCGATGAAGAGCAGCATTTCCACCAGGGCAAAAAGACCCAGTTGGTCATAGGTGACCGCCCAAGGGTAAAGATAAATCGCCTCCACGTCGAAGAGGACAAAGAGAATGGCAATGAGGTAAAATTTGACGGAAAACCGCATGCGCGGCTCTTCCGTGGGCTCATTGCCAGACTCGTAGGCTATCAGCTTTTCATGATACGGTCTGCTCAGGCGGAAATAGCGGCCAATGAGCAGGGTGAGCACACCAAACAGCGAGCCAAAAATCAGCAGCAGCAGGATGCCCAGGTATTCGCGCGGGATAAAATCCATACCATCGGCCTCAGCGTCTATGCTTCATGATCCGTTCAGCAAAGGACTGCCGACTCTTTTGCGAAGCCTTGGCAGGGGTAGTAAAGGTAAGACAACCCGTGGTGCACTTGGTGACGCAGGCAGGCTCCAGACCGGCATCGATCCGGTCCTTGCACAGATCACACTTTTCCACCTTGCCTGTCTCCGGGTTCCACTGGGGCTCTGTCCAAGGGCAGGCGGTGATGCAGGCTTTGCAGCCTACACAGGCAGAGCTTTTCACATAGACAATACCATCTTCTTCCCGCTGGCACATCGCACCGGTGGGGCAGGCATCCACACACCAGGGTTTTTTGCAGTGGAAGCAGGCGAGGTAGACGAAATCCACCCGCATCTTCTCGCCTTCAGGCGATTCAACCTCCACCATCTTACAGTTATAGACGCCGGGGCCGCTGTTGTTCTTCTCCTTGCAGTGTACTTCGCAGGCACGGCAGCCGATACAGTCCTTGACATTCTGAATAACGTGATACTTGCTCATTACTTCAGCTCCTTGTTGGCTGCCGGCTTGATGGTAACGAAACTCTGGCAAACATTGACGCCTCCTCCTGCCTTGTCCCAGTCTGTCAGTTTGCCCTGCATGAAGATCTGATCCGCCAAGCCCTTGCCAACGGCCCGTTTCTGCAAGGGCACCTGGGTACCGAAACCGTGTAGCATGTAGACTGATTCCGGATGGATTCTATTGGTTACCTTGGCACGAATCTGCCCGCTGACTCCATTGCTGGAGACCTCAACCATGGCTCCATCCTTGATGCCCAAGGCGGCTGCAGGCTCGGGGTGAATCCACAAATCATTTTCATCAAGCAGCTGCGACAGGATCGGGTTGTTCTGATGCATGCCATGGGTCTGATAGCCACAGCGGCCATAGAGGAGCCTGAAGGTGCCCTCGGCCCCTTCTTCAGGCGCAGTGTAGGGAATAAAGGACGGGATGCCCTGAGATTCAAGCTTCTTGTTGAACAGTTCTATCTTGCCGGATTCGGTAGGAAAGGTGAGCTGGTCGCGATCATACCAGATCGCGTCTTTGCTCAATTTTACAAAGCCCTTGGCATCGAAATCCTCGATCTTGACATCAGTATCCTGCAATTGGAAGGCCCAGATATCCTCAATCGTCTTAAAGGGCAGGTATTCCTCCTTACCCAGACGGCGGGCAAGTTCCACATATATTTCCCAGCCGGCCTTGGTGTTGTTGAGGGGCGCCACGCACTGCTGACGGCGGCCAAAGCCTGGCTTCAAACCCTTTTCCATGCGTAGGATATCAGCCCGTTCCAGGTAGGTGCTTTCCGGCAGGATCACATCCGCATACCAGGCCGAATCGCTGTAGTTCACATCCACGGCGACAATCAAATCGAGCTTATCGAAAATGCGGCGCTGTTCCACCGGATCCGGCAGGGCAATGAGCGGGTTATGGCGATGAATGAAATAGGCCTTGACTGGATACGGATCCTCCTTGTCAGTCGCTTCAAAGGCTAGGTGGAGCATGCCGCCGCTGGTATCAAAATATGGATAGCGGGAACCGCAACCGTCGGCGCGTTCCTCCTTGACCGCTGG
>CAZEIT010000436.1:0-1975 GCA_964512515.1 uncultured Desulfobulbus sp. | reverse complement strand
ACGATCAAAGTCAGACCTTCCTGATTCAAGCGCTCCATCAATTCAACAATCTCGCCGCCAGAGTGGCTGTCCAGATTGCCGGTTGGTTCATCAGCCAGGAGAATGGCGGGCCGGTTGATCACTGCCCGGGCAATGGCTACCCGCTGCCGCTGGCCACCGGAAAGTTCATCAGGCCGGTGGTGTTTGCGCTCCAGCAGACCAAAGGCCTCCAAGAGCGGCAGGCTGCGCTGCCGCCGTTCCTGCGGAGCAACGCCTGCCAGCAGCAGCGGCAGTTCAATATTCTGCTGGGCGCTCAAACGGGGAATAAGATGGAAAAACTGAAAAATAAACCCAATGGCGCGGCCGCGCACCGCGGCAAGTTCACGGTCGCTCAGGCCGGTGACGTCGCGTCCCTGGAGCAAATAGCTGCCGCTGTCGGGCGTGTCGAGCAGGCCGATGATGTTGAGCAGGGTGGATTTACCAGAACCAGATGGCCCCATGATGGAAACGTACGCGCCCCTGTCAATGGTCAGAGACACATCATCCATGGCGCGCACTTCCTGGCCGCCCACATTGAAAATACGGCACACGTGCTGGAGTTCAACCATGCTATCTGCTGCCTTGAGAAGCTGGCTCCACGGTGATGTGCGCGCCATCAGCCAAACCCTGGCGCTCGATGGAGGTCACCACAACGTCTCCGGCCTTAAGGCCAGATCGGATTTCCGTAAACTTCCAGTTGGCCAGACCGGTTTCAACCGGCTGTCGCCGGGCCGTGCCGGTATCGGCCTCAAGCATATACACTGCCCCGTCACTTAACAGCGCATCGCTCGGCACGTACAACACCTGCTCCCTTGTGTCCAGAATCACCTCGACATCGGTGCTGTAGCCTGCAAGCAGTCCAGGCGGCATGTCTTCCCTGTCAAAATCCGCCTCGATTTCCACGGTGCGCGCCTGCTTGGCAACCTCAAGCACATAGGGAGAAATGGAACGCACTGCTCCTTTAAAATGCTGTTTGGGATACGCATCCAGAGTGATGCGCACCGCCATACCTGGCCGGATGCTGGCTGCGTCAATTTCATCAATGGGCGCGGCCACGTACAGGGATTCCATATTGATCAGATCCACTGCGGGCAGAGTGGGAATCCCTGGCGGCGAAGGGGTCAGGTATTCGCCGATTTCGCCATTGACCTCAGCGACAATACCATCAAAAGGGGCAAAAAGTTTGGTGCGCTCTAGGGTGGCATTGGCCGCCTCAATCCGCGCCGCAGCCACCGCTGTTCTTGCCCTGGCTGCCTCGCAGGAGGCCCGCTTGGCCTTGGCTTCCGCCTGGGCGATATCGTAGTCGGATTCCGAGGTGGCTCGGGTTGGACGCAGCCTCGTCTGGCGCAGGGCCTGTCTGTCGGCCAGTTCCGCCATCAAACAGGCTTCGCGCAAGCCAGCCTCGGCTGCAGTGCTTTCACTTTGGGCGAGCCTCAGTTCTGCTTGCAGATCATCACTCCAAAGGGTCAGTAAAAGCTGCCCTGCCTGTACGCGGTCGGCCTTACGCACCTTGAGGGTGGCGATCCGGCCGCCAATGGTCGGGGTGAGTTTGGCCCGGTAACGGGCCTTAACAGTACCAGCGCGGGTGTTGGCCACGGTTGCCTCGACCGTGCCCATGCCGATGGTATGCACTGTCACCTGAATGGGAATCTGCCGGGTGAAGAAACGGTATCCGGCAAAGACAGCCAAGGCAAAAACAGCAAGAAGGATTGGGAGAGTTTTTTTCACTGCAATGCCTTCAGGGCAATTTGTTTATGGGAATTCAAACTGCAGAGCACACAACTCAACCGCAACCTCTACCATACCATACCGTACCGTACCGTACCGTACCGTAATGCCACTAAAGCCCCAACTGGCGGATGGCGGTCAGGATAATGGCATTCTCCGTGATATCGCGCATGGATCTGCTGATATGGTTGACAGTGTCAATGGAAATTTACTGTCCCTTGATTCTTAG
>CAZEIT010000435.1:0-1976 GCA_964512515.1 uncultured Desulfobulbus sp. | reverse complement strand
CAAAATGCCAAGCCGCCAGCATGGTTTGCACACACAGCTCAGTGAAATGTTGCGGCTTATTGGATAATACAGAGAGGCGGTATCCGTTTGCGCTCAAATAATCCAGCAATTCGACAATACCCTCGTAGGGCCTGGTATGTTGCTGCCAGTTTTTGGCATACTCCTGCTGAAAGGCGGTAATGGCGGCCTGGATCTCTTCCTCTTCTTCTCGCAGTGGCTTGGGCAGGATACATTCCAGTAAATGGCGAACCCCGCTGCCGACAAAGTAACGGTAATCCTGCACCGGATAAGGTTTCAAGCCACGTGCAGCAAGCACACGATTACTCGCCTCCGCCAGATCAGCCAAAGTGTCCAAGAGGGTACCGTCAAGATCGAAAAGGACCGCCTGATACCGCATGCTTCCATTCCTCCAATCGCTGCACGAACTTCAAATATATCAGTTTTTCTCAGGCTGACTATACCAGCCTGAAAGATCTCAATCCAGCATAAAGGCGGCATGTCAGCACTCTTGTGGGCAGGAGATACGTTCATGTTTGCTGTTTGTATTGCCCTTCGGTGGATAAGTCGTGCAACTATTCAATCATTTTGAAAAAACTATGGACTTGCCAGCATACATGCTATAGTAAGAAAATGGCTGCGCCAAAAAGATATTGAGAACTTCTTTTCTCATGGCAGCCTGCCGCCCGCTCTCCAGGGCCGCGTGGTATCTCCTTTTTCTGGCTTAGGATTTGCATGATTCAGGAACTGCCTCCACCACCGATTATCGAACTGATCAAGGTTTCAAAGTTTTATCCGCCTGATGTCGAGGCCCTTGCCGACATTTCCTTTGCTATCACCAAAGGAGAAATTGTCTACCTCACCGGTATGAGCGGTGCCGGCAAGACCACTCTGATGCGCCTTATCAGCCGTATGGAAAAAGAAAGCAAGGGGATGCTCGATGTGGCGGGCTTTGATTTGAGTAAACTCAACCACCGCAACATCCACTTGCTTCGCCGCAAGGTCGGTGTGGCCTACCAGGATTTCAAACTCCTGTCCGATAGAACCGTGGCCGATAACATTGCCATCAGCATGGAGGTTGTCTACGAGAAAAAAACCGTTATCGAGGCGCGGGTGAAGAGCCTTTTGGAACAGCTCAACCTCAGTAAAAAATACGATACCCTGACCGAAGAGCTTTCCCGTGGCGAGCAGCAGCGGGTGTCAATTGCGCGCGCGGTGGCGAACAATCCTGAGGTGTTACTGGCCGACGAACCTACCGGCAACCTGGATGCAGAAAATACCGCCCGGGTTATGAGCCTCTTTTACCAGCTCAACCGGCAGGGCTGCACCTTGCTCATTGCCACCCACGACAAATCCCTCTATCGCGGTGGCGGCAGACGGATTATGGAACTGCGGGGCGGCCGCCTGTTGAGCGCGGGAACGGCTTTCGCAGAGTACGGCGCTGCTGCAGCCATGGAGGCCCAGGGATGAGATTTTTCACCACTGTTCTGCTCCATACTGGCCGCAACTTGCTGCTGACCTGGAAGTCCCAGTTCATGAGCTTTTTCACGGTCATGCTCTCTGTACTCATTTTCGCTTTTTTCTATCTCACCTATGCCAATGCCGTCCAAGTGGGGACAGAGATGGGCAATGATCTGCGTCTGGTGGTCTACCTGGATGAAGATCCACCCGCGCCGCTGCAGGAAGAATATCGTCGCAGAATCCTCAAGTTCGACCAGGTGGAGCGCATTGAATTTGTGGGCAGTAAGGAGGCTTTTGAGCGTTTTTCAAAACAGCTTGGCAGTGACAGTGACGTGCTCAACGGGGTACCGGACGATTTTTTACCGCCCTCGATAGAGGTCTATCCCCAGCGTTCATTGGATAGCCTGGCCCGCATCAAACGCTTCTCCGACTACTTGGAAACGCTGCCCGGAGTGCTCAAGGTGCAATACGGCAAGGAATGGATCGAGCGCTTTTACGTCTTTATCCAATTAATGCGA
>CAZEIT010000434.1:0-1994 GCA_964512515.1 uncultured Desulfobulbus sp. | reverse complement strand
TCGGCTACGCAGAGGCTTTCGATGTTGAAGTTGCGGCCGCTGAAGAGGCCGGTCACCCGGGAAAGAGCGCCCGGCTTGTTGCGCATGAGTATGGAGATGGTGTGCTTCATGGTGGCAATCCTTTTTATGCCCTGACAACGGGTCGTTTGAATATATTTTAGGTCTCTCGAATATTCCCGGCCTGTTAGACCAAGAGCATCTCGGTGGTCGCCTTACCCGCGGGTACCATGGGGAACACGCCTTCTTCCCGGCTGATGACAAAATCCATGATGACCACGTTGTCGGTGGCCAGCGCCTCCTTGATAACCGGCACCACTTCGGCCTTGGTCTTGGCTCGCAGCCCCACGGCCTTGTACGCAGAAGCCAGGGTGACAAAATCCGGAGCAAACTCCATGGTGGTAGCTGCGTAGTGGCGTTTGTAGAATAATTCCTGCCACTGCCGTACCATGCCCAGAAAGCTGTTGTTGAGGATGGCCACCTTCACCGGTGCGCCGCATTCCTTGGCAGTGGCCAGTTCCTGAATATTCATCTGGATAGAGCCATCTCCGGCCACATCGATAACGGTCTTATCGGGAAAGGCCAGTTGCGCGCCAATGGCTGCGGGCAGACCATAGCCCATGGTACCCAGACCGCCCGAGGTGAGCAACCGTCGGGGGTGATCAAAGCGGTAGAACTGGGCGGCCCACATCTGGTTCTGACCCACCTCGGTGGTGATAATGGCATCGCCGCCGGTCAGCTCCTGCAATTTTTCAATAACATACTGCGGCTTGATGATCTCCTCGTCATCCACATAACTGAGCGGATGGGCCTTCTCCCAGGTATGCAGTTGCTCAAGCCAGGGGGCCAACTGTGCGCGCATAGCGTCTTCACTGAAGTCGGAGGAGCTGTCGAACCAGCGGTTCATGGCAGCAAGCGCCAGTTTACAGTCTGCCACAATAGGGATGTCCACGCTTACATTTTTGCTGATCGACGAAGGGTCGATATCGATATGGATGATCTTGGCCTCCGGGGCAAAGGCATCCAGCCGCCCGGTAACGCGGTCGTCAAAACGGGAGCCCACAGCAATGAGCAGATCACTTTTCGCCACCGCCATGTTGGCAGCATAAGTGCCATGCATACCCAGCATACCCAACGAAAGCGGGTCGGTACCGGGAAAACCGCCCAGGCCCATAAGGGTCATGGTGACAGGCAGACTCAAACGGCGGGCCAGGGTGGTCAGCTCTTCATGACTGTTGGAGAGAATAACGCCGCCACCCACATAGAGCACCGGTCGCTTGGCCTTCAAAATGGCACGGCACGCCTTATCTACCTGGCGCGGATGCGGCGTGGTGTTGGGTTGGTAGGTCGGCATCTTGACCGGGGTCTTTTCAGGATAATCGATGCTGGCGGCAATAATATCCTTGGGCAGATCCACCAGAACCGGGCCGGGCCTACCGCTTGCGGCCAAATAAAAGGCTTCCCGCAGGGTGGGTACCAGATCCTTGGGATCATTGACCAGATAGTTGTGCTTGGTGCAGGGCCGGGTAATGCCGACTATATCTACCTCTTGGAAGGCGTCATTGCCGATGAGCGCCCTGTTCACCTGGCCGGTCAGCACCACCACCGGAATGGAATCGCAGTAAGCGGTGGCAATGGCGGTCACACCGTTGGTCGCGCCGGGGCCGGAGGTTAAAAGGGCGACGCCCACCTTACCGCTGGCGCGGGCATAGCCATCGGCAGCGTGCACCGCGCCCTGCTCGTGCCGTACCAGAATATGGCGGATCGGACTTTTCAGCAGCTCGTCGTACAGTTCAATGACTGCGCCGCCGGGATAGCCGAAAATGAGATCAACGCCTTCTTCCTGCAGACATTGAATAATGGCCTCTGCTCCTGTGATTTTGCTCATGACATGTCCTGGTGTGCGGGAATGCGGGGATGTAGGTCAAAAAAACGGAGTTGCCTGGATGTTGCGCAACTCCGACCAGTTTATAGAAAAACCCTGCAAAAAAGCCGTA
>CAZEIT010000433.1:0-1995 GCA_964512515.1 uncultured Desulfobulbus sp. | reverse complement strand
GGGCTTGTTCCTTGCGCACCTGGCCGCAGCACCATCACTTCTTTGTAGCTGTCTGGCAGGTGCGGGTTGTTGGCAACAGTCTCAAAAAGCTCCATATCGCTGATGGCCGGGCGCAGGCGGCCCCGGTGTTCCTCGTAGAGCAGGTCGCTTGGCGCATTATGATTGGCAGTATCCGTATAGAGAAAGGTGCAGCACGTCTCGGCCAGCCAGATCAGCTCTTCTGCATCGCTTGAGGTGGCGGCCAGGGCATAGCGCAGCTGCAGGGGCAAGCTTCGTATGCACTGCTGTAGCGCCGCCTCATCCATACCCTGCTCTGCCAGATGCTGCCGCAAGGATAATGGCGGCTGTGGTCGAATGGCGATGGAGGCCGGGTTTTGGCTGCGTGCTGCGGCCCAGCCCGCATCGATATAGGTGCAGCCGCGAAACGGAAAGGCATTGGCTATTTCGTAAACAGGGTAACTCGCGCTTGCTTGGATATCCCCGTGCGGGAAATTGGCCGCATTATCGACCTTGCGGCCATCCGGCAATTGCCCCAGCGTGCCACGATACTCGCACGCCCGCAGATTGCGCACCGTATAGCTCGGTTGATGCACGCCCACCCTGAATCGGCCATCTGGATGCACACAACTTGTCAGCATTTTTTGTATCATAACTTGAAGGAAAGAACGACAGATCCTACAGCACCGTACTACCTAAAAAGCCAAGGCGGCCCGCATTGCTGTCAACAAAGCTCTATACACCAAATCGCCGCAAAGATCAGCAGCGCTGCGCAATGGATTGCAGCCTACGGAAATAGAATCAGAAATGAGTGAAGAGCAAGGAAAAACTGTGTGGAGTGACCAAGCCTAGATTAATACCCAACCTGATTACAGGCGATTAGAGGTTGTCCAGCGGACTGCGCACCGCCAGCCCGCCTCTATTCAGCACATGGGTGTAGATCATGGTGGTGCTCACATCGGCATGGCCAAGCAGTTCCTGCACCGTGCGAATATCTGCCCCACTGGCCAGCAGATGGGTGGCAAAACTGTGGCGCAGGGTGTGAGGCGTTACCCGCACAGGTAGATTCGCGGCACGGGCCGCCTTGCGAATGGCGTTTTGAAAACTGGCATCCTGAAGATGATGCCGCCGGAGAACTCCACTGCGGGGGTCTAACGACAGCTGCCGCGAAGGAAAATACCATTGCCAAATCCATTGTGTGCCTGCTGTCGGAATTTTGTTCTCAACCGCTGGCGGAAGCCATACCCCGGCCAGGCCTTCCTGCTGGTCTTGTTCGTATAGCGTATGCAATCTTTCCCGCTGTTCCAGCAACGCAGCACGCAGGCTTTCTGGCAGCATGCTCACCCGGTCTTTCCCGCCCTTCCCTTGCCGTATAACAATAATTCCCTGCTCAAAATGCACATCCTGCACCCTGAGGCGCAGCAACTCCATCAGCCGCAAACCTGCGCCATACATTAACTGCGCCATAAGCAGGTAGGTGCCAGAAAGCTCTTGAAAAAGCGCCTGGCATTGCTGCTGACTCAATACCACAGGAATCCTTTTGCCTGCACGCGCTCGTGTATAGCCCGATAAATCACCCAGATCCAGCTGCAGTACTTCCCGGTATAAAAATACCAGGGCATTTAAAGCCTGCCGCTGGGTGCTGGCGGCAACCCTGCCTTCAACCGCCAAATATTCCAGAAACTTGCGCACATCATCGCCGCTGGCATTTTCTACTGATTTACCATGCAACCAACGCTCAAAGCGTCTGGCCCAGCCCATGTAGCTTTGCTCGGTGCGCAATTGCATGTGCCGGATACGCAAAACTGCTACCATGCGCTGATCCCAAGGCCTTGTACCATCATCCACGCTTTCGTTGCGTGTGCCAGGCGCGCTTGTCACCGGTGCGGTTGAATCAGATAAAGGTTGCGCTTCATTGCCCGCTGCCTGTTGCGTGGCTAACAGTCCGTTGAACAACCCGTATTTTTTGAGCACAATAAACAACGGCTGGTTGTCAGA
>CAZEIT010000432.1:0-2000 GCA_964512515.1 uncultured Desulfobulbus sp. | reverse complement strand
CGATGCGGTCTATTTTACCGTATTTGTGAGTAAAATATCCGCAGGCTCGTACCAGCTCATCGTAATCGGCCATTCGGTCAACCCGGTAGTACTCGGTCAGCGAGGCGCGCACTGCCGGACTCAGTTCATCGTAGGGGGCATCGCCAATACCCAGCGCATTGGCCCCGGCAACCTTGAGCTGCTGGCAAAAGCGGTGGTATTGGGGCGGGAAATGAGGTGATAGAAAAATGCAATTCATGGCAAACCTTTATCGTATCTTCGATTTAATTATAAGCGTTGCTTATGCTTATTATATGTAAATTTTATGAATCTTACTGCTCCTGCAGGGATTTTTCCACAAGTTCCTTGAGATCATCCGAAAGCGTAGCTTGCCGCAAAAAGATGTTGAGCTGCTCTTGCATCAGCACCTGGCGTTTTTTGTCATAGCGCCGCCACTGGCTAAAGGGAGCGGCCATGCGGGCAGCAATTTGCGGATTGATGGCATCGAGTCGGAGCACCTGTTCCCCTAAAAAGGCGTAGCCCTGGCCATCTACACTGTGGAACTGGTGCTGGTTAAGTGCGCAGAAACTGGCAATAAGGGCGCGCACCTTGTTGGGATTGGTAAGGGAAAAAATCGGATGATTCAGCAAACCCTGCACCCGCGCCAAAGTGCCGGGCAGGGGACAGGCTGCCTGGATGGCCAGCCACTTGTCCATCACCAAGGGATCATGTCGCCATTTGCCGAGAAAGTCGTCAAGCAGGGCATCGCCCACAGCGCGATCGGCATTGACCACGGCGCTTAAGGCAGCCATGGCATCGGTCATGTTGTTGGCCTGACGGTACTGCGCCTCGCCAAGTTGCAGCAGGTCAGCCGTCAAGGAACTCTTGAGCTCAGGGCTGAGTAGATAGGTCAAACAGGTATTGCGCAGGGCCCGTCGTCCGGCCTCAGCCGGACTGTAGCGGTAAGGGCCTTCTGCAGCCAGGGCCTGATAGCGTTTGAGCAAGTGCTGGCGCAGTTTTTGCCCCAAAAAGGCGCGAAACTGCTGGCGTACGGCAAAAACCGCCTCCGGATCAAGCGGGCTGATCTGCTGACCAATCCAGTTTTCTGTGGGGAGTAACAAAGCCACGGCAAGAAAGGCATGTTCGGCTATCTCATCTTCAAGGAGTGCCTGCATGCCCTTGGCCAGTGGGTTGGGCAGAGTTATAGCTGAGCCAGCCTGGAAGCTGGCAATCTGCTCCAGAATGGCCTGCATGGCCAGTTGCTGTCCGGCATCCCAACGATTAAAAGGGTCGCTGTCATGGGCCATGCGCAGGGTAAGTTCCTCTTCACTCTGCGTAAGATGCAGTTTCACCGGGGCGGAAAAGTTGCGCAGCAGGGAGAGCACCGGCTGCTCGCTCACATCCTCCAGCACAAAATCTTGCTCTGCCTCGTTCAAAACCAGCACCTGGTTTGCGTCGTGAGCTTTACCATCCTTGCAGGTACAGTTCAGCTCCTGGCCATCTGCACCTAAAAGGCCCAGCGCAAGCGGCATGGTGAAAGGCTCTTTCTCCGCCATGTCGGGTGTAGCCGGGCAGTGCTGCCTCACCCGCAGATTCAGGCATTTTTTGGCGCCATCATAGTGGCTTGCCACTTCCAGCTCCGGTGTGCCTGCCTGGCTGTACCAGCGTTTGAACCGGTTCAGATCCAGGCCGGAGGCACTTTCCATGGCAGCAATGAAATCGTCGCAGGTGACGGCCTGGCCGTCATGGCGCTCAAAATAAATGTCCATGCCCTTGCGGAAATTAGCCTCGCCCAAAAGGGTATGCAGCATGCGGATTACTTCCGCGCCCTTGTTATACACGGTGAGGGTGTAGAAGTTGTTGATTTCCACATAGGAGGCGGGCCGCACCGGATGCGCCATGGGTCCGGCATCTTCACGGAACTGCAAAGAGCGGATAATATTGACGTCGTGGATGCGTTTGACCGACCGCGAGCCCATGTCTGCGGAAAATTCCTGATCGCGGAACACGGTCAGCCCTTC
>CAZEIT010000431.1:0-2006 GCA_964512515.1 uncultured Desulfobulbus sp. | reverse complement strand
TAAAGGCTGTTCAGGCTGTGAGCCGGCGCAGGGCTTCCTGGTAACGTTCGCTAGTTTTCTCCAGTACCTCAGCGGGCAGGGGTGGTGCGGGCGGTTGTTTGTTCCAGCTCAAGCCAGCCAGATAATCGCGCAGATACTGCTTGTCAAAGCTGGGCTGGCCTTTGCCTGGCTGGTATGACTCCAGCGGCCAGAAACGGGAGGAATCCGGGGTGAGCACCTCATCTACCAGAATCAGGCGACCGTCTGCATCCTGGCCCATTTCAAACTTGGTATCTGCTATGATGATGCCCTTTCCACGGGCGTATTCGGCCGCCCGCGTATAGAGTTTGATGCTGGCTGCAGCCGTTTGCGCCGTCAATTCAGTCCCTACTTTTTTTCGCATAACATCCAGAGAAATGTTTTCGTCGTGCTCGCCCAACTCTGCCTTGGTGGAAGGGGTGAAAAGTGGCTCGGCAAAGTGGTCGGATTCCTGCATGCCTTCAGGCAGCATGAAGCCGCACACGTTTCTATCCTTTTTATAGGCACTCCAGAAGGAACCGGACAGATAGCCCCTCACGATGCACTCGATGGGCACCACCTTGCTGCGCCGCACCAGCATGCTGCGGCCTTCGAGTTGATCACGGTACTGCCGACATACCTCAGGAAAATCAACGAGATCTGCGCTGATGAGGTGGTTGGGCATGATGTCGCTCAAGAGTTTGAACCAGAACAGGGAGATGCTGGTCAGCATGCGGCCCTTACCCGGCACAGGCTCGGCCATGACCACGTCAAAGGCGGAAATTCGGTCGGTGGCGACCATGAGCAGTTTGTCGTCATGACCGGGAATGGCATACATATCGCGGACTTTGCCGCGGTGCAAGAGGGTCAGGTCTGGGCAGTCGGTGGTGATGATAGCACGGTTCATGGCGCAACCTTTGGTGTTAGGGGAATGGGACAAATCTGGCCTGCAAGATGACTCAGATACGACTCACACTGCAGGCGTAACCTGTTTTTTTACCCCAGCGCCCGTGTCTTGACAAGGCCTGCGTCCTTCTTATTTTCTTACAGGAATGAAAGAAATTTGCTTTTTCAACTACTTTTGACTGGAGGAATATATGGCTTTCATCCGTTTTACTGACCGGCCTGCTTTTAGAAACCCCTGGGTGGAGTTTGAGCGTATCCGCCAGGGACTTGATGAACTCTCCCGCTCCTATACGGAAAAGGGCAAGGCCCAGATCCGCGCCAATGTCTATCCGCCTTTGAACATCTACGAAGAGGCGGACAAGATGGTGGTGACCGCTGAAATCCCAGGTGTGAAACCAGAAGATTTGGATATCTCCCTTGAAGGGGAAACGCTCAGCATCCAGGGCAAACGCGGCAGCCGCGAGGATGACTTCACCATTTCCTACCACCGCCGTGAGATTGAATCCGGCAGTTTCAGCCGGGCCGTGGCCCTGCCGGTGAAGGTGGATGTGGAACGGATCAGCGCCAAGTTGATCAACGGTATTCTCACCGTAACCCTGATGAAGGCGGCCGAGGCCACTGCCCGCCAGATCAGAGTGAATGCAGAGTAAGGGAGGATATCATGAGCGAACAGGAATTGAAGATGCAGGAAAAACAAAATGCCCGCACCCAGGGGGAAAACACCAAGAACGAAACCTTTTACGCGCCCCAGGTGGATATCTACGAAACCGAGAAAGAGGTGATCGTAGTGGCGGATATGCCGGGAGTGCTGCCAGATGGGGTGGATTTATCCTTGGAGGATAATGTGCTCACCATTCAAGGCCGACGTGAGGAGGAAAAACATGGCGGTCGCATGGTGCTGGAAGAGTACGAACCTGGGCATTATCTCAGGCGCTTTACCGTGGCGGAAACCATTGACCAGGAGCATATCGAGGCTTCACTGGCCGATGGGGTTTTGCGGGTGCGCCTGCCCAAGGCTGCACCAGCCCAGCCCAAGAAAATAGCCGTTAAGTGTAGTAGTTTCGATCTGACCTGACAGTGGTCCCTTGTAAAGAGGGGAGAAC
>CAZEIT010000430.1:0-2015 GCA_964512515.1 uncultured Desulfobulbus sp. | reverse complement strand
AGGGGGGGCATAGCGGTCGTAAATCCAATCAAACCGTCGCCCGCAAAGGCCCATCGTTACTTGGTTTCCGGCGATGGGCAATTTTGCCTAATCTTTTTTAATCTTTTTTTAATCAAAAGAAGAGGAAGACGAGGTTCCGGGCTGAGCATGCAGACTTCCCATAACGGTAACGAATCCAACATCAGCGAGGAGATTTGGCTTTCAGCCATGGACTGGGTGCGCTTCCACATGCACCTGGTGCATTGGGTGGCAGATCCCTACCTGCCCTATATGGCGGCAGACGAGGACGATCTGTTCCATGAGGCCATCCTGGCTGCGGTCAAGGCAATGCTCGCGGTGGAGAAGAAGAACTCGCCCCAGAAGTTCATTCCCTTTTTCCGGGTCATTTTCAAAACCCATTGCCTGAAACTGGCGGCAGGCATCCAGCCAGCACTCTGTTCCCACGAATTCCAGCTTTCGTCTGTTTCCCAGGAAGAGGAAGAATGCCTTCCTGAACCGGAACCAGAGGAGATCGAGGCAGCCCTGCAGTCTGTTGGCGGCAGGCGGCAGGAAGTCTGCGCCTGGATACTGGATCAGCCCCGGCCTGTCAGTACCCTTGAGACGGCCAGACATTTCCAGGTCAGCCAGCGTCAGGTCTGCCGGATAGTCAACCAAACCCTGAATGAACTCTGCAAAAACGCCTGATGGAAAACAAGGAGCTCTCAATCAGGGAATATGCTGAGCTTTCCGCCATTCCCAGGAAGGTGCTGCTCCATTTGCAGCGAAAAAAGATCATCGAAGAACCACTGGGCCCTGAAGCTTTGACGGGCTTGCATTTTCTGGAGCAGGTCTGGGGCGACCCGGAGCTGCTTCGTCCGCAGCTTGCCCGGATGTCACGCCATGCCAGGGAGCAGTTCCTGCGCACCGCAGCGTTGCACACGAAATGGGAACGCTATGTCTATTCCCGCTACTTCAACCAGGAAAAGGGAAAGGCGCTCCCTTTGCAGCAAGTGATCGAAGAGTTGCAGATCACCTTTGGCTTTGAGCTGAACGGACTGCAGATCAGGCGCATACGGAGCATCCGGGCCCGGGCCCAATCTGCCCGCTACCGGCAAAAAAAGCGGAATGCTTCTTCTGATATCGCGGAAACAAAGAAATAAGAAACAACGTATCTTGCTGCTGCGCAGCCCCTTACGAAAAAAAACAGAGCCAAGAAAGGTCAATACCCCGGAAAAAAGAGGTGAGGAAGAAAATGATCGCTCAACTGCTCCTGATACTGGCTGCCTGCCTGTTTTGGAATGCCTCGACAATTGCCGTGGCTCTGGCAGGAGAGATTCGCCCAGCCATGCTGATCCCTCTTGGCCAAGAAGTAGGCCTGGCTGAGCAGGAGACCTTTGTCCTCAACAGCAGCGGAGAAGGATTTGTCCCAGCCTGCGCAGGAGAAAAGAACTCTGCGGCAACAAACTGTCAGCTGCCGGTGCTGCATTTTAACCTGAACAGCGCGGTACTTGCCGCTACGGAAAAGGACCGCTTACTGGTTGGCCTGGCTCAATGCCAGCTTTCACCAAAGAGCCGCTTCATGGTCACTGGCCACAGTTGCTCCCTGGGGAGCAAGGAGCGCAACCTCGCGCTTTCCCGAAAAAGGGCGGATCAGGTGGCCGGGCTCCTGCAGAGTTCAGGCTATAGCGTTGCCGGGGTGCTTGGCAAAGGCACCAGCGAACCGGTTCTTGAAGACAGCCGGCTGGCTGGCAACCGGCGGGTGGAACTCACCGTTCTTCAGCCATAGCCTGCCCGGCCTGGTGTTGGGCAGGGGAACATACACGTACACAGATCGAGGACACCTCATGCACGCCATGCACAGATCCATGCAACCTAGAACCTTGATGGTCGCAGTCAGCCTGCTCATATTGACAGCAGAAAACAGCCTGGCCATGACCGTACCAGCCACCGGTTCCTTTGCCTATGACCTCTACGATATCGGGGTCAACCAGATCCTGCTCGGGCCGGTGGGCTTTACCGGCGGGGTGGCCTGCATG
>CAZEIT010000429.1:0-2026 GCA_964512515.1 uncultured Desulfobulbus sp. | reverse complement strand
GTTATCCTGGCCATATGCCTGATTGAGCTGCTTGGTGTCCTGCACGATGAAATAACCCTTGATGCCGTAGCCCGCCATAAAGGCAATGGCCCGCTCGATGATGGCCAGCTTGCCCAGACTTGTGAACTCATCGAGCATCAAGAGCAGTCGCTGTTTGTTGATCAACCTGGTGCCGCTGTCGCCAAACTCCATCTTTTCGGTAAGACGGCCAAGCAGTTGATTGGTGAAAATACGCAAGAGCGGGCGCAGCCGGTCAATGTCGGCAGGCGAAATAACCAGGTAGAGATTGATTGCCGTGTTCTGGTTCATCAGATCAGCAAGGCGAAAATCACTTGCGCCAATGCTCCAGGCCACAACCGGATCACGGTACAGGGCAAGGTTGGCGGTGGCGGTGGAAACCACGCCAGCCATTTCCTTGTCTGCCTTGGCCAGCATGCCGCTTGCGGCAGAGGCGCAGAAAATGTGCATGGCATCCGCCAATTCCAGGCTCATATTCGGAAACAGGGTTTGCAGATGCCGGGCATGATCTGTGTCAATGATTTCCAGAAACAGTCCCTTTGGCCCACCTTCGCGCTTCGAATCTTCCAGCATGACTGACAGGTCATACATGGTGGCCCTGCGGTCTTCCACAAGCTGGGTCATAATCAGGCAATGCAGGAGCACCCCGCCTAAAAAGCCAAAGGCTGCCTTGTTCCAGTAATCCCCCAGGCCCTTGCCGTCAGGATCGAGCACCATGGAGACAATCTGCTGTACGTCAGCAATGCCGCGCTCAGACTCAAGCCTGATTTCTTCCAGCGGGTTGAAACGGGCTGATGTTCTGGACGGATCAGCCGGATCAAAGCGCAGCACCCGGTTACCCTGGCTTTGCAGCCAGCCAGAGGTCAGGGCATAGTTTTCAGCCTTGATGTCCAAAACCACAGAGCTGTCCGGCCAGGACAAGAGCGTGGGCAGGATCAGGCCCACACCCTTACCGCTTCTTGTGGGCGCAAAGCAGAGGATATGTTCAGGCCCGTTATGACGCAGGTAGAGCTGGCGTTTGCGACCTGCATCCCACCAGCCGCCTACATACACGCCCTGACCGTTCAGATAGCCCATGTCCTGGATCTCTTTCTTGCCTGCCCAGTAGGCAGAGCCGTGCAAATCCTTGATTACGCCTGGGCGATAGCCATAGGCCATGACCAGAAGAAAGAGCAGCATGGGCGGCCCGGCAAGCACCAGTATGCCGCGTTGGATCACCTGTTCCACTGCAGGGGTGGCCCAAATGATCTTGGGCCAGTTCCACACGGTAAGCGGGCTGTAGCCGACGAAACTTCCCAGCTGCAGCGGATCACCCAGGGCAGGAGCATAGCCGTACACCGCGCCGATTCTGGCGCTTGCCCAGAAAAAAACACCAGTTGCCCAAAGCAGCCCGGCTGCCAGCGCAAGCCATGGCCACCAGCTGGCAGAGTTTGTTTTCTTATGGCCGTACTGGGCCTGCATGGGAAGTCTCGTAATCGTGCGGGGTGTACGGTTCAGAAAACACCACATCCTTGGTGGTGATCACGTTGAACTGATAGCCGGGCCTGATCTCAAGGGTGGGCTTGATATTCAGGTTGCGCTGCAAAAGCTGCATGGCAGCGCTGCCCATCTGCTGCGCCAGCGCGGTTATCATCTCATCCTGGAAGCTGGGGTTGTCGGAATCGCGATCATTGCTGTCTATTTCATCGAGCGTATAGGCGGTGGTACCGAGAATGGCGCTCATGAGGAACGCACCGCCGAATATCCTCAGATAATGGTTATTGACCTGATCCGTGAACCCGGCATAGCCGCTCATGTCCGCGCCTGGCATGGCCCCCAGAGTGACCGAGCTGCCATCTGGAAAGATGATCCGGTTCCAGGCAATCAACACCCGCTCCTGGCCATAGACCACGCGCGAGTCATAGACCCCGTACAGTTTAGCGCCCTGTGGTATGAGTAAATGCCTGCCGTTTGAGGTGTTCCAGACGTTCTGGCTCACCTGGGCAATCATCACGCCTGGCAGATCAGA
>CAZEIT010000428.1:0-2034 GCA_964512515.1 uncultured Desulfobulbus sp. | reverse complement strand
TGGGGCGCATGTGTGTTCTTCTGGTTCTCGGGCCGGATTGGCGCGCTCTACGGTTTTAATCCTGCCCTGGGCATGCCGATACAGGTGGGCGGATTTGTTGGCTACAGCCCGCTTACGGTCTGGGCCTGGCCGGAGACGGTCTGGACTGCTGCCGCCATTGAGCCATTGATTCAGCGCAGCCTGATGGTTTTCGCCGGGCCGCCCATGCTGGTGTTTCTGATCATCGTGGCCGGTGGCCGTGGGCAAAAGCCGATCAAAGACCTGCACGGCTCAGCCTACTGGGCCGGGAAAAAGGAAATCAAGGAAATGGGCTACCTGGATGGCCAAGGGGTGTATGTCGGCGGGTTTTGGGATGCAGGCCGTAAGCGGCAGCTCTATCTGCGGCACAACGGGCCTGAGCACATCCTGTGTTTCGCGCCAACCCGATCCGGCAAAGGTGTGGGCCTGATCCTGCCAACGCTGTTGTCCTGGCCGGATAGCTCTGTGGTTTTGGATATTAAAGGCGAGAACTGGGCCTTGACCAGTGGATTTTTGAAAAGCCAGGGGCATACGCTTCTGCGTTTTGATCCGGCTGATGCCGACCGGCAGTCTTCCAGATTTAACCCGCTTGAAGAGGTGCGCTTGTCCACAGGCCGTGCAATTTCGGATGTGCAGCAACTGGCCACCATGATTCTTGATCCTGATGGCAAGGGGCTCTCGGATTACTGGGAGAAGGCGGCATTTGGCTTTTTCTCGGCAGCGATCCTGCACGGCATGATTGTCAAACTGGCCGATGAAGGCCGTTCAGCCAGCCTCTATGACATCTCGGTGATGCTGGAAGATCATAAGCTGCAAAGCGAGGCGGAAAACGCTGGCCGCAAAAACGATGAAAACGCCAGCGGTGCAAAGAAACTGTTTGAAAAGATGATGAACACAGATCACGCCGGGATGCTGCGCCGCCTGTTCCCGGAGATCGAGGACGATTTGACGGAAGCAGCCCATGTCTTCATTGCTGCTGGTGCCGCCGGGATGCTGGCAAAAGCGCCAAAGGAGATGGCAGGCGTGGTCAGCCAGGCCACCTCAAATATGAGCCTGTACCGTGACCCGATTGTTGCCCGCAACACAGCCTGCTGCGACTTCCGCATAGCTGATCTGATGCACCACGAGACCCCGCTGAATCTGTATCTGGTGGTGAGCCCGGCGGATATTGACCGCACCAGGCCCTTGTTCCGGATATTCGTCAGCCAGCTTTCAGGCCGTCTGATGGAGAAAATGGAGTTTTCCGGCGGCGGCACCAAGGCAGCCTGGCGACACCGGCTTTTGTTGATGTTCGATGAGTTCACCAGCCTGGGCAGGCTTGCCATTATCGAGCGGGCTGTAGCGTATATGGCTGGTTACGGCATCAAGGGCTACTTCATTGTGCAGTCCACCAAACAGCTCAACAAAGAATACAGCGCCGACAACGCCTTGATGGAGAATTGCCATGTGCGCATTGCCTATGCGCCTAACACGGTTGAGACGGCGGAACTGCTCTCGAAAATGACCGGCACGACAACCGTGGTGCAGCGGAAGAAAAGCATCTCCAGCGGCAAGGGAGGGCGCAGCGTCTCCTACAATGTGCAAGAAGTAGCCAGACCGCTTTTGACGCCAGATGAGTGCATGCGCCTGCCAGGTATCAGAAAATCCAGGATCGGTCTGTTTGGAAAGCATACCACCATAGAGTCAGGAGACATGCTGATTTTCACGGCAGGGCACCCGGCAATCTACGGCAAGCAGATTCTGCATTTTGTTGATCCAACATTTCTGGCTCGCGCCTCGATGCCGCCAGCCGCAGCAGAAAGCCTGTATTTCCGGCAGGAACGTATCAAGGCAGTGAAGATGAAACCGGTCGTAACCGAATCAACGGCTGACGTCTTCCTGCGCTACCTCGATGATCTGCCCGAAGGGATAGCAGAGGGAATATGAGTCAGATCCCTGCGCTCTCTCTTATAAAGTTTACTTGCCTGTTTTCGACCGTGCTTGCCCTGCTCTGGTTTGCTGGTTTCCGGCTCAATG
>CAZEIT010000427.1:0-2054 GCA_964512515.1 uncultured Desulfobulbus sp. | reverse complement strand
AGGTCTGTTTCAATTAGGAGCGCCGATAACTATAGAGTATGGGGCACTGGTCGTAATCCCTTATCAATTCAGGTCTGTTTCAATGGTGGATACGCTGCACGAAATGGAGAACGTGATAGTGGCGTCGTAATCCCTTATCAATTCAGGTCTGTTTCAATAAAAGGAGCAAGCCATGAAAGAGATCGCCGAAGCAAGTCGTAATCCCTTATCAATTCAGGTCTGTTTCAATAGCCACCTCATAATATCTTGTTTTTTCAGTGAGTTATAATGATAAATCCGCAGACCTCGGCGGTTGCGGCAAGAAAAAGCAGCGCTGCTCTGGTGCATGGTGGAACCCTCCTTGCTAATCATCTGATTTTATACAACTTAAATAGAAGCGGGAACCTGAGAACCACTCAAAAAATAAAACACGGTAAAACAGGATGTTCAGGCATGCAGTGAAAAACAGGCCTGGTTCCCGTTCTTTACTTGCCAATATCCCATATTTGCCGCAAGCGGTGGCCAAGGGCAAGAATATCCCGGCCAGCCACAATCTCAATGCCAAGATCTTTGGCCCTTTGTCGTGACGCTTTTTGGGGAGCATGGGCGGAAAGCAGCATGGAGCGGGCAAACAGGCCACCAATATTATCCGCCATGGAATCAAGCTCATAGAGCGCCTCCTTACCCTTGGGTGAATCTGGACCACCTCTGTCTATACCGCTGGTTTTACATGAAACGATGTGTAACCTGTTTCTGTGGATGAAGACAATATCAAGCTCGTTTCTGGTTTTGGGCGTATGGGGAGTCAGCCACTCGATGTGCACGTTCAACCGGCAATCCAGCCCTGGTATGCTCATGTCGACAATGGTGTTGTAGACAAATTCCTCCAACCAGCCACCACCGAGGTAAAACAGACTTTCTTCGGTATCAATGTACACCTGTCCATCCATGACTGGGGTGGCAATACCTCCCTGCACCAGCAAGTCGCCAATCTGCGCACCTTGGCCCTGCAGATGCCTGATAGCCAAGGTGCAGGAAGATTGGAGTCCTTTGTTGCGGCATTCGCTGATCTGGTAATTAAGCTCGCGCAGAGTTTCTGGGCTCTGGAGAAAGATTTTGCAGAGCCTGGCGGTTATTTGCCGTCTTTGCCGAACCAGCGCTGGTGATGGCCCGGCTATGACCTGGCTGTAATGTTTCCCGTAGCAGGCAAGGTAGTCCTTCACCTTGAGGAGATTTTTCGCAAGGGGAATGACTGTCGGAGTATCGCCTAGTTCAAGGATCCTCTCGTTGGCTGTATCTGTGTAGATGATGCGCTGCGAAGCAAAATAAAATTGCTGATAGGCTGCCAGAGCGGCAACCTTGGTGCCGCCGGTAACATTCAGGGTGATAATTGGCTCATCAGTGGTACAAAACTTCTGGATGACTGTTTTACAGACCGCAAGAACACCTGCAAAATCATAGGCTGGAATAGGATAGCTAACGGCCTGCACCCCTCGCTCACGGAAAAATTTTTCGAGAAGACGACCCTGGTTTTCCATTTGCGGTGTAATGAGCAACACAGCCTGCCGGGGCCGCTCTGCAAGCACAGGCAGCACGTTGGGGATGAGCTGTGCAGAAACAAGGCAAACATGGGTGCTCATGATGCTAGTTCCTCGTAACCGCGAAAACGAACATGCCTGAAATGGTGGGTGAGGCTCACCTGATCGCCGACCAGTTTCTCTGTTGCCTCACGCCTGGTGGTGGAATACAGGGGGCGCAACCCCAGCGAGAGCGCCTGTTGCACCAAAAGAAAGGTAGCGCCGAAATCTCCCTGCACCAGAAGGTAATCTCCTTTTTGGCTGGCCTTGACCAGCCATTGAAAAAGCGGAGCCAAGAGCGACGCAAGCGTTTCCGTATCTGGCGGCAACTGGCCCCAGATCGCAAGCAGATTTTCCGGCGGCACAATGAATTCGCCCACATCAAGGCTGGCTTTTGCGTCTTCCCGTTGCGCGTCTGTCAGGCTGTGATTGAAGATGACGAGCATCCTACCCGGTGCGTTCACTGGCTTTGTTTCCTTAATTCCTTGAGCCGCTTTT
>CAZEIT010000426.1:0-2057 GCA_964512515.1 uncultured Desulfobulbus sp. | reverse complement strand
CGGCTGATAGGTGCCCTGCTGCCAGTCTCGGGCAAGCATGCTGCCTTTGAGTACCAGAAGCGGGTAGATGCGGATGCAATCGGGCCGCTCTTTGAGGCAGTCTGCGGTCATCTGACGGATGCCCGCAAAGCTTTCACCCGGCATACCAGGCATCAGTTGCCAGCCCAGTTGCAACCCGGCTGCACGGATGAGCCGGGAGGCGCGCAGGCTGTCGCTATGGCTGTGGCCGCGTCCGGTTCGGGCTAAAACGCTATCGTTGCAGGACTGCACCCCAAGCTCAATCAGGCTGACGCCGTAGTGCTGCAAAAGGTGCAGATTGTCCTTTTCTACGCAATCCGGCCGGGTGGAAAGGCGGATGCTCCGCACCTTTCCTGAGGCAAGAAACGGCTGGACAGCTTTCAGCAGTTCGCGCTGGCGCTGTACGGGAAGGGCGGTAAAACTGCCGCCATAAAAGGCGACTTCCACCCTTTCTGCCTTTTCCAAGCGCTTCGGCCCTAAGCTGGCCAGCCAGTCAGTGATGCTTATGGCCACTTGCTGTGGCGTAATGGGCGTAAGGCCTGGCCGGGTGTGGCGCTGGTTGCAGAAGCTGCAAGCATGGGGGCAGCCCTCATGCGGGATAAAGAGCGGAATAATGGTGGCCATTGCAGAAGGGTTCAGTGGTTGCCGTTGTCGGCGCTTTGCCTGTGCAGACGCAGCAAGGCTTCCTGAGCTGCCAGTTGTTCGGCCTCCTTCTTGCTGCCTGCTTGGCCGCGGCCTAATTCCTCGCCATGAAAGCTTGCGCATACCGTAAACAGGCGGGCATGGGCTGGGCCATCCTCAGCGCAGATAGCGTAACAGGGGCCTTCATTGTGGAGCTCCTGCAGCAGTTCCTGCAAGGCGCTTTTGGGGTCACTTTGCAAGAGACGTTCCTGCTGCGTCTCCAGATGGCGGGCAAAACTGTGCTGGACAAAGTTAAGGGCCGTGTCATAGCCGCCATCCAAGTAGATTGCGCCCAAGAGCGCCTCATAGGCGCAGGAGAGGATGGAAGCCTTGTCGCGGCCGCCAGAGCTTTCTTCACCTTTGCCCAGGAGGAGATGTTCACCCAGGTTGATTTCCCGTGCCATGCCGGCAAGTCCGCTCTCATTGACCAGGGCTGCGCGAATGCGGGTAAGCTTGCCTTCGCGCAACTCGGGAAATCTGTTGATGAGGATAAAGCCCACGGTTAGATCCAGCACCGAATCGCCCAGGAATTCCAGGGTTTCGTTGTGCTGACTGACGTACGGGTTTTCAAAGGCAAAGGAACTGTGGATGAGCGCCCTCAAGAGCAGGGGCGCTGCATGGAATTGATAGCCAATCCGCCCTTGCAGGGCGTTGAGGCTCTCTTCATGATCTTGCAGCAGGGCTGCGACGGAACTAGGCATTGGCGATGATTCTTCTTGTCAAGCAGGGTTCTTTTGACTATAGTTAGAGGCTGTTACATCGGCGACGTAGCCAAGCGGTAAGGCAGTGGTCTGCAAAACCATTATTCAGCGGTTCAATTCCGCTCGTCGCCTCCAGAATTTCCAGCGGTCAATGCATTTATGTATTGGCCGCTTTTTTTATTCCGCACCCACTGTTTTGCTCCACCAGGGCATATTCGGCTTCGGCCAGGTGGGTGGGGCCACCCCGGCCCAGCACACTGGAATACAAGGTAAAGCAGCTCACCACAAAGGGCTCTGCGCTGAAAAGCGCGTGCGCGCCCAGGTAACGCTCCAACCGGGGCAGGGCCCCATCCTGTAGTCGCGCCAGGGTGATATGGGGCGCAAATTTGCGTTTTTCCAGAACAACGCCGCAACTGCGCACACAGTTGACCACCTTTCGCTGCAGTTGACTCAGGGCCGCGTTTGGCTGCACTCCGGCCCATAAGACCCTGGGTGCGCGCCGGGGCGGAAAAAGACCAAGCCCCTCCAGCTTAAGGCTGAAGGGGGCTGCTGTTATCTCCTGCAGGGCATCACGGATATCGAGGAAGGTGCTGCCATCGGCTTCGCCAATAAAACACAGGGTCAGGTGCAACTGTTCTGGTGCTGTCCAGCGGCTGT
>CAZEIT010000425.1:0-2074 GCA_964512515.1 uncultured Desulfobulbus sp. | reverse complement strand
CACAAAAACCCCCACCTCGACATCTACATTTTTCAAAAACTAATCCACCCGGTAGGTCAGTACTCCGGATCCATTCAAGATACAGCGCACCCGCGACTTTTGCAGCAGGACATCAATGGCGCTGGCCGGGGCGATAGCCAGCAGTACCTTGGAGTAATTGGGAGAAGTGGTAAAAATTTGACCGACAACGCCTTCACTGCAGACCACCGGGCTCCCCTTAAGCACGCCACTGTTAGCACCCTGATCAATAATGACGGAGCGGAAGAAGGGTGAGGGGTCTTTGCCGATCACTGTTGCGGCAACAGAGCGCTGTTCAGTTGCGTTTTTAAAATCCAGGAGTTTTCTCAGGCTGGCATTGGTTGCCATGGCCTCCCGGCTTCTGTTCAGTTGGGTTTCAGTTTCCTGCAGTTGCTGGGTGAGCCGTTTTTTTTCTTCATTGAGTTTGAAGAAATTCTGGATGCTGTCAATGTAATCGCTCTTGATCGAGCTGAGCATGGAGCCGGTACCGGTTACGGTTCTCTGGACCGGGCCAACGAGTTCCATCATGATCTTATGCATGGAGCCGAACTGCTGCGAGCCAAAGGTGGTAACCAGAAAAAAAACACCTAAAACCAGGGAGAGCACAGCAAAGGCCAAGACGCGCAGGTACTGCGTCTTGCTGTTACGCTTTTTGCGGAGTTGTTTACGCATAGTGGTGCTCAGCCGGCTTTGCCTACTTGGACATCAAAGCGGATAAAAGCGCGAGGCGCTTCAATCTATGGCAATTTCGCGCAGGATTTCCAGCCGGTCCAGGGCTTTACCCGAGCCCAGCACCACGGATGAGAGTGGATCATCGGCAACGATAATAGGCATGCCGGTTTCATTGCGCAGGCGCTGGTCAAGATTTTTCAGAAGTGCGCCACCACCAGTAAGAACTATGCCCTGATCGACAATGTCTGCAGACAGCTCCGGCGGCGTGGATTCCAACGCCACGCGTACCGCATCGACGATCACATCCACCTGTTCGGCAATGGCGGATTGTATCTCTTTTGAAGATATAGTGATGGTCTTAGGAATACCAGCAACCAGATCCCTGCCCTTGATGTCCATGGTTTCATAGGGCTCTTCCGGCAGAACGTTGCCAATGGTGGTCTTAATTTCTTCGGCGGTGCGCTCACCAATGGCCAGATTGTGCTTACGCTTGATGTACTGCAGAATGGCTTCGTCCATCTTGTCGCCAGCCACTCGCACGGATTTGGAGTAAACGATCCCAGCCAGGGAAATGACCGCCACTTCGGTAGTGCCGCCGCCAATATCCACCACCATGTTGGCTGTCGGCTCGGTAATGGGAAGACCTGCGCCAATAGCGGCAGCCATCGGCTCCTCCACCAGATACACTTCGCTTGCTCCGGCAGACTCGGCGGTCTCCCGCACTGCACGCTTTTCCACCTGGGTAATGCCCGATGGCACCGAGATGATGATGCGTGGATGCACCAGCCTGCGACGGTTATGCACCTTGTTGATAAAGTAACGCAACATTGCCTCAGTAACTTCAAAATCAGCGATCACGCCGTCCTTCATTGGCCGAATGGCCACAATATTACCCGGCGTCCTGCCAAGCATTTCCTTGGCCTCTCCACCCACAGCCAGTACCTTGCTGCCGCGCATATCCTTGCGCACAGCCACCACAGAAGGCTCGCGCAGGACAATGCCCTTGCCTTTCACATAGAGCACGGTGTTGGCTGTACCGAGATCAATAGCCAAGTCCTTGGATAACCAACCAAAAAGCGGAGTGAGAAACGGAAGCATTGAAGTATCACCTTATATTAAACACGCCCGCAAACCAGGCGGCGCAAATGGCTGTATTAAGCTACTAGAGATAGATTAGAAACCTTGAGGCTATCATTAACAAACAAATAATCTTACCAAGAACCCTGTTAGTTGGCAACATCAATGCCCAGACTCACAAAAAGAAATAGAAAAACTTGACACGGACGCACCAGGCATGGTATCAGGATCGCCACATGTCGTCCATAGAGTGGGGCTATAGCTCAGCTGGGAGAGCGCTTGAATGGCATTCAAGAGGTCAGCGGTT
>CAZEIT010000424.1:0-2098 GCA_964512515.1 uncultured Desulfobulbus sp. | reverse complement strand
GCATCCTTAGCGCCTTTCACATAAAAGAGACCGCCCTTCTGCTCAATAGAACCCATAAGGGCATTCATGATATGCATCATGCGGGAGGCATAGAAGGAATCCCGGTAGCGGGTGTACATCCAGCCAGGATGAAAAATAACCTGGGGCCGGTCTTCATTGAGCTGATTGCAGAAATTGATGATCTCTTTTGCTGCGATACCGGTTTCTTTTTCCGCCCATTCAGGGGTGTAGGGCGTAAGAAAAGTCCTGAACTCATCAAGTCCGGTAACATATTTCTCGACAAACTCAGCATCATAGTAGCCCTGAGCCAGCATGTAATGGGCAATAGCCAAAAGCAGGGCGTAGTCGGTGCCGGGCTTGTTCTGCCAGTATCTGGTAGCCTTGCCTGCGGTCACTGTAAAACGCGGATCAATATAGGTCATATGGGCGCCGTTTTTCAGGCCCTTAATGACGCTTTTAACTTCCTTGACCCGCAAAGATTCGGTGATGTTGCGGCCAAACAGAACGATATGGCGAGCGTTTTCGTAATCGTAGGCAAAATCCTTGCGACCCATGCCGTAAACCGAGCGGGAAGCATGGTGGGTGTTACGACCACAGGTACAATCGTGGTTCATGTAGTTGGGCGAATCAATGGCCTTCATAAAGGCCTGGCGCAGATCAGCAAAGGGCCCGCCGCGGTCGCTCATCATAACCGCCCGACCGCCATGGTCGGTGATGATGCCTTGCAGCTTGCTGGTGACAAAGGAAAATGCCTCATCCCAGGAAACTTCCCGCCACTGCCCTTCCCCTCGCTTGCCCATGCGCAGCAAGGGTCCAAGAGGGCGTTGCTTGTCATCGCGCTGGGCCAGGGTTGCCCCGCCTTTGGCGCAGAGGCTGTGTCCCATGGCCGCATCATTGGTGTTGCCTTCAACCCATGTGGGTTTGCCGTTTTCTACATGCACTGAAATAGGACAACGGACAGCGCACATGCCACAAATAGTGTGTTTTATCTCAGCCATAAAAGAAATCCTGGTGCCTCCTGGATAGTATTTCGCCCGATCAGACAGACCTGCGCACATCTTTTTAATAAATCATATTGATAAAAATCTTCAAGTGAAAACTGAGCACCCAGATATAACAAAGTGTGGTACAGTCTGTAAAATGACCGCGTATGCCACACGAACAGCACACAAACACAACCGGAAAAATACAGCGCAATCAATTAAAATTACTATTAAAATTACTATTTTTCACCATAAGCCAATATCATGTTCTTGTTTATGGCCTGCTGCGGCAGACCCTGTCAGGCAAAATAACCAAGAGTTGCGCCGCACGTGCGTAGATTTCACATCTCTTCTGCCTGTTCAATTTTTATTATAATCAATTACAATTCTTGTTATGGCAAACCGCTTGACACGTGAAAATCCTGTTCCCCTTCCGGCCCTGCTCTTTCTTGATGAGAACTTGCTCATCACCGAGGTCAACATCGAGGCGGAAATGCTTCTGGGCAAGCCTGGAACAGAGCTGCAGGGGGCGCCCGTGGAAAATATGCTCAGCGGCCATCATGAACGTTTTCACCTGCGCAGCCGCCTGGAGGAACTATCAAGGGTACCAGGGGGGCAACCCTGCCTGGCTGTAACCCTGCAATCCCCTGGCCAGGAAATGCTGCCCTGCTCTGCCTGCATGCTCCAAACCTTGCCGGGCCAGTGGGAAAACGATGCAAGCCTGGCAGCATTGCACCGCTATGTACTTGTCCTGTGGCCCGATGATGCCTGTCATTTTGATCAACAGGTCAGCGATACCCTCTTTGAGGGAGTACTCACCCTGGATGGCGCCTCCAAAGTTGTTGCCATAAACTGCGCGGCGGAAAGAATTACCGGCTGGAATCGTGCGGAGATACTGGGGAAAAACGCCAGGGAATTCCTGCCCGCCTTTTTTCCGGATGATACCAGTCTGTCCGACGCACCTGCCAGACGAGGGCTCTGCCTGACTGCGCAGCTGATCCTCTTTCCCAGAAAAAACGGGGGCCAGGTTACCTTGTCCCTGCGTTCCTCCTCCCTGCAGGACCAGGCCGGTCGGGTCTTAGGTACGGTGCTCTGCTTTCAGGATTGTGCCGAAT
>CAZEIT010000423.1:0-2110 GCA_964512515.1 uncultured Desulfobulbus sp. | reverse complement strand
CAGCCTGGTCAGCTTCGTGTACAGCGCGGGCGGATAACCGGACAGCCGGATTTCGTTTGTTACCTCAAGACACATCATAGCGATACCCCCTGTGGTTGCGTTTACCGCGCACAGGGCAGGCTTGCATGTTATACAAGGGCCGCCACAGCCAGCCCCCCAGAACTTCCCGGAAACAGCCTGGTACAGGCGGCCTGCCGGGAAGCTCCGCCGGGTCGAAATGTGCACAATCAGTGGAGCACCAGGGCTGGATTTTCTGTTCTTCCCTGGCCACAGCGGCCCGGCCCTTCAGGATGCGGATAATCTCACCCTTATGGCCGCGCAGCCGCGCCTTGATCTCCTCACTTACCTTGTTAGCGGCCTTGTAGTGCAACCGCTCCCCGTCTAACCACAGCTCGATGCCTTGGCGTTGTGTGGTGGCAAGCAGTTCCTCTACGCTCATAAGATGCCCTCCTCGACAAAGTGCGTTTGCTTGAACTTATCCGCCACACTGCCTTGTTTTTTGTTCTCCCCGTCCAGCAGGGGGGTTTTATCCGTAACAACGTAACATTGATGTAAATTCAATAAGTTACATTGATTTTTATCCGTAACAGGGCAACCCTGTGTTACGGATAAATTTGCCTGCAACTCCCTGTTATTTCGTTGTTGTGACGTTGTTACGGATAGAAAGGGGGTGACAGGGGTGTAGCGAGAAAATGTATCGGTAAAGTCGGCAAGCATGTACCCTTTGGCAGTTGTTCCACCTATGCGAATGGTGCCGCTTGTGATGCCATATTCCCGCAAGCGGTCGGCCACCTGCCGGTCACTAATAGGCTTACCACGGTTATAGGTGCACCATGGTGCCTCGCTATCGTCACATAATGCCTCAATCAGATCAACCGTCTTGATGCGGTCAATGTCGCGGTTCTCAAATATCGTCCGGATGTCTGTCAACAGCTCTGTGCCGATGGTCTGCGCCATGCTTTCGCTGCCAGACAGCTTCAAGGCCGCCTTAAGCGCCTTGTCTGGCCAGTCACCGCCTACCACCTGGGCAATGGCAAGCAGCGGCTCCCAGTTATCCTGCTGGCGGTCGTTCAGGCTCTCCGGTAGGTCTGGTCGGGCAAGCCGCACCTCTTCCTGGCAGTCTTCCGCAAACCTGGCCAGCATCGAACGCAGATTAGGGAAAAGGCTTGGTTCGGCGTAGCGCAGGCGCTCTACCTGTTCTGTAGGCAGCTTGCGCCGTAGTCCCAGGATGATTGACCTATCCATGAGCGTATCCGCCAGGCGGCCAATACCGGCAATGGCCTTTGCGCCCCAGGTGGAAAAACGGGTGGGCGTGTGGTCGTCGCCGGTTGTGCGGATAACAAAGGCGGTGTCCCTGGTGTGGCCGCTGTTGATGATGCCGCGCAGCTCCTCATTCTCCCTCATGAAGGCGTCGGCCTCGTCAATCATCAGGGCCGGGTTCCAGGCTTGTATTGTCCGGTATAGGGCAGCGGGTGAAATACTGCTTACAGCAACCGCACGGGCGGTCAAACGGGAAAGGATGGTCAGCAGCTGGGTCTTGCCACAACGCTTTTCTGGTGCTGTGATCAGCGCCAAGGGGGCAACATGAACAGAATCCATGAACCAGGTCATGGCGGCCCACAGGGCAACCGTGTTGGCCACCTCCGGGGCGCAGACAATAAAACGCCGGGTGGTGGTTGCTATGGTGTCCAGCACTTGGGCAGGGTGAACTGGCTCCGGCCAAGGGGTAACGGTATCAAAGGGCAGGTCGCTACCCAGGTCTATTCCTTTCCTGAGATTCTGAACCAGGCTATCAAGTATGGCTGCGCGAATGCCAAGGGCCTTGGCAGCCTCCTTGCGCTGCCGCTCATAGACATGCACTGGCAAGTCCGCCAATCGTTCAACCTCCCGATCAAAGGCCGCCTGTTCGGCAGCCTCGTTCAGATCGCCCTCAGGGGTGCTGTCTTTTGATGCGCTGCTTTCCGGCTGTTCGGATTCCTCCAGGGTGTTTGCCAGGCGGGTGCTGTTCGCTTGTAGCCAAGTCGCTGCCCTTTCAGGCGTCCAGCCTTCCGCCAAGGCATCGGCTAAATCCCAGCCACTAGTTACCCCTTCTGGCGGTGCCACCTTCAGG
>CAZEIT010000422.1:0-2113 GCA_964512515.1 uncultured Desulfobulbus sp. | reverse complement strand
ATCACTCGACGCGCATCACGGATTTCAGCGACAAGATCAAGCATCTTGAGCAGGAGATGGTCGAACAGTGGTGGGATAAAGCAGACGGCAAGGCCAAGCTGCCGCCGGAGCCTGCTCCTGTGCGGGAAGAGGCCAAAACCCAGATGCTGATTGAGACGCAGATTGGACAGTACAACGCAGCGTCTGCACCAGCCAACAATGATGTCATTGCGTTTGACCCCGCCATGCTCGAATCGTTGGTTGTGCCATCTGCTGCGCAGCCAGCTTCACAAAGACAACCATCAGCCGCACAGCCAGTTGCGCCGCAAGCGGCAGTGCCACAGCCGTCCGTCCAAGCCGTCGCGCAACCGCCTGCGCCTTCGGCCGCTCCTGCACCTGTGGCGGCGTTGAGACCACAACAGGCGCCTGCCTCCGCTCCCGCTGGCGAATCGCCTGTGCAGCCCCCTGTACGGCAAGTACCGGCAGCAACCATGGCTGCTGCTGCGCCTACACCTTCTCCGGCTTCAACTCCAGTGGTGCATGCCGCTGCTGCGCCCAAGGTGGCCGCCAAGCGGCAACCGGTTGAAGCAGAACCGGTTGCACCGATCCATGGCATGGAGGAGCAGGTAGATTTTGCTTCAGAGCAGAGCCCAGAGGGGCGAGCATCTTCGACCTTTGTCTATCGAGACTCATTCACCGAATTGCCGGCAGATGGCGGAGGTGCCAAGGTCTCTGTAGACGAGCAACTCTTGCCGGATGCTTCCTCCTCTATGACTGAGGCGCAAACCATGCCGAGTGAGCTGCCTGTGGCACAGTCAGCAGCCATCATTCCACCGGAATACACCCCAGACGATTTGCCAGAATGCCTGAACGAGCCAGCCATTCTCTTTGTTCAAGGCAGCCACGAGCAGGCTGAAACGCAGCTGCTGGAGCTGGCGCAGGCGGAGCAGCTTGCGGCAACGATCGGGCAGGACGATCAGGAGCCACATGTTGCGCTGGCATTGCTGGATTTTTACCGCTGCACCGAGCAAGAAGAGAAGTTCGAAGCGGCCAGCATCGAGATGGTGCGGCACTTCGACCGTTCGGCTCCGCAATACCAAGGGGCGGATCTGGGAGAGGCCACGCGTATTTTGACGACGCTGGGCGCTTTTCACGATATGGACGACTCACTGCAGAACGGTTGGCGTAGCCCGGCCGAGCTGGACTTGACGGATGTGATGTTGCTGCGCGCGCAATTGATGACGCAGCCGGCACAGGTGCTATTGGACTGGCAGGCTTTGCAGACCATTCTGGATGATGCGGTGGAGCCGCTGTTGGATCAGTTCCGCGACTTGGCCGGGCGCAAGGTCGATTTGCTGATGTGGGGCGCAGAGCGCTTGCTGGCCTGTTGTGTGGAGAAAATCCAAACCCTGGAAAGCCAAGGGCCGCCCCTGTCACCGCTGTATGCTTTGCTTTGGCAGTTGCGGCTGGAGTTGGTGCGCATCATGCATGGGCAAGAAGATTTTGATCACATGGCGCTGGAATATTGTGTGGCGCTGGAAGAATCACCACCGTCCTGGTCGCGTACACGCTGCCACTTTATCGACGCGGATAGCGCCTTGTCGATGCTGGATGGGAATCAAAAAGAAGAAGCTGTTTCTGCAGGGCCAGCTGGCCTGTCTGCAGATGAAGAAACAACGCTGAAGCATCCGCTGCAATGGAAAGGCAATCTCAAAGGCAATATCCAGGCGTTGTTGCAGGCAGTGACTGCTGCGAGCCAGAGTGATTTCTGTGTGATTGATTGCAGCCAGCTCAATAGCGTGGACTATCCGGCCGCCGTGGCGTTGTTGGAGTGGCTGATGGAGCCGCAAAATGCGCAGCGGCCCATCCAGTTTGTGCAGGTCAATCGCTTGCTGGCGGTGTTCTGGCGCATCATGGGCATTACGGCAAACGCCACGGTGAAGCTGCGCCGCGACTGATGGCTGTGTGATCCCTTTTCTTTGTGGATGGCGGCGCATGGTGCCTGCATATCATTTGCCGAGTTGCACGAAAAACAGCCAATCGGGCACGTATGGTGTGATTCGTTCTATTGCTTATCAATATGCCTCGGACGCGTCTGGGGCTGGGGAGTCCTTTTCATGGAACAGTTTCGCGG
>CAZEIT010000421.1:0-2122 GCA_964512515.1 uncultured Desulfobulbus sp. | reverse complement strand
AAGCGAATGATGAACGGCCAAATCAACCATGGCCGGGTCAATATCAACACCAATGGTTCTGATGCCAGATGCCTTCAGCAGCAGGGCAGTCAGTTGCCCTAAAAGGCCAAGGCCAATGACAAGGCAGGTTTCGCCAAGGCGCAAATCGGCCTGGCGCACCCCCTGCATGGCAATGGCGCCAAGGGTGTTAAAGGCGGCCTGGCGCAGGTCGGCGTCTGGTTGCAGTTTGACGCATAAATTAATCGGTACGCAAACCACCTCGCTATGAGAAGCGGTCAAGCCGCCGCAGGCCACCAGATCGCCGGCGCAAAAGCCAGCTACATCGGGTGCCACAGCGATAACCTCGCCGCAGCAGGAATAGCCAAGGGGTGAATAGGCATCGAGCTTTTTCATGACAGCCCGGTAGGTCTGGGTGACACCCTGGGTTTTTAAGGTGTCAATGACCTGCTTAACCTGCTGGGGCCGGGAACGTGCTTTCTCCATCAAGCTGGAACGTGCCGCCTTCACGGTGCTTCCCTCGGTGCCAGCGCTGATCAGTGAATAGTGATTTTTAATCAGAACACTACCGGGACTCAGTTGTGGCAAAGGTGCGTCCAGCACCTGCATTGCCCCGTTTTTGAGTTTTTGAGTGAGTAATTGCATATTTTTCAATTTAACTCTACAGTTGGTGAAAAAACGGCAGCCATTTGGGCTGCAAAGAGAGAATTATTTTTTGGTTCCTTGTCACTCACAAGCGGTGTAACGTTTTTCTTGCAACAGTAGAGAAAAAAATTGGATAGCCTCCTTGAGCTTGGCCTCATATGCTTCGATCGTATAGTATTGTTCAAACCTTCTTCTTCCCGCCTTCCCCATAGCAATTCGTAGTTCCAGATCCTCTACGAGTTTCAAGACTCTGTCCGACATAAGTGCGATATCATGAGGATCAACGATAAAACCAGTGATGCCGTCACAAACGACTTCTGGAATGGCCCCTTCTGGGGTGGAGATAATAGGGAGGCTGCTACGCATGGCTTCAAGGTTGACCAGACCAAAGGTTTCATATTTGTAGTAGGTCGGGAAAACGAAAAGATCGCTTTTTCGGAAGAGCTTTTCCTTGTCTTGACCATATATTGCTCCAGGAATATCCATGCAATCTCGAAGTTTTTCCTGGTCAATGCAATCATGAATTTGTCGTAAAAAAATGTTGTCCCTGAAATTACCAGCAAGAATAAATTTTACATCAGGTATAGCCCGTCGCACCATACCAGCCATCTTGACAAATTCCATTGCTCCTTTGCTGGGAATCAGGTTTGATAGGTAAAGAATTTGAACGTGTCGGGACGTGCCAGGTTCTTTCTGAGGAGGGGCAGAGTTTGGAATGGCATTAGGCAAAATGAAGAGTCGACGATCAGGAAGGTAATGGTTCACGTCATGCTTGAGCTTTTCTCCAAGAACCAGGCCCCCTAGCGCCCCTGTCAAGACAAATTTGGCAACGTAGCGCATGTGCGATCCGGCTCTCAGTTCTAATTCTCTGAACCCTTTTCCATGGCAGTAAAGAATGTACTGCACGCCAAACAGCCGAAGGAGTGCAATGAGAAGCGCGTCGAAAACTAAAGAGAATGAACTTACTGAAATAAAATAAAAGCAGACATCTGGTTTGTTTTTGATCAGTTGCCACAAGAATTTCAATATGAGTCCAGGCACCTTGGTCACTTTAAGCAGTGTGAGGGTGCCGACTTCTTCCTGTTGCTTGGAAAACTTTTTTTCGATGATAGTAACTTTTTGAACAATTTTTTCCATGGATTGCATGAAAAGCTCAGTCATGACGTTAGAACCATGCACAGGCGGAGGTAACTGACCAACAATCAGCACATTCATTGGTCTCTGCTCCATTTTTTTTGATCTCTCACTTTTTTAAAAATTGCCTGCAGATTTTGGGCGAAGCAGGTAGTGCTAAGGTGCTTGACGGATTGTGCGACTCGAGTCCTATCGTGTCTAATATTCTTGAGAGCAACAACTCCTTGGGTAAGCTTTTCGATTGTCACCTCCTTAAGTGTAATTCCATTAACACCTTCTTTTATGATATCAGGAATGCCTCCAACCCGAGAAGCGATGACAGGTGTTCCGCATGCCAACGATTCCA
>CAZEIT010000420.1:0-2136 GCA_964512515.1 uncultured Desulfobulbus sp. | reverse complement strand
GCTTGGTCTTGTGTCACTGCTGGATCAACTGCATAAATTTCAATGTACGATGTGAGCCGCCGTGGTACGTGATCCATACGCCCGGTGGTGTGAGAGGAGGAGGCTGTGAAACCTCCTCCTACTTGATCCAGATGATTACAGTCGTTTTTGTAAAAGATTCTTTGTAGGCACACCACGGCCTATTTCGGATCAAGCCGCAAGAGTTTACCTCCCTTGCCGTCTTCAAGCAGATACACCCGGCCATCGGCGGTGGCGCTCACATTGCGGGTGCGGGTTCCCAGTTCGTAGCGGTAGAGTTCTTCTGGCCTGCGCTTGTCATCACCAAAATCCACCACCATCAGGGCCTTGGAAGAGAGGCCGCTGAACAAGCCCTTACCCTGCCAGGCCGGAAAAATGCTACCGTTGTAGATAGTCATGCTGGAAGGGGAGATCACAGGCGTCCAGGTGATTTCCGGGGGCGTAAAATCGGGCCTGGTGGCATGATCCGGAATATCAATGCCACTGTAATGCCTGCCATTGGAAACCACCGGCCAGCCGTAGTTTTTTCCGGGAAGGATCAGGTTGAGCTCATCACCGCCGCGTGGCCCCATCTCATGGGCCCAAAGGTTTCCGCTCGCATCAAACTGCATGCCCAAAACATTGCGGTGCCCCAGGCTCCACACCTGGTTTGCCGGAGCGCCCTGTTTGTAAAACGGGTTGTCTGCGGGTGCTGTGCCGTCTGGCCGCAGACGGATGATCTTGCCCAGATTGCCGGCCATATCCTGGGCCGGGTCAAATTTTTGCCGATCGCCGGAGCTGATGAACAAAAACTCCTTGTCCGGAGAAAAGAGCAGGCGGTGGCTATAGTGGCCGTGCCCGCTCACCTTTGGCGCCTGCGTCCAGATATCGGTAAGCTCGCTCAAGCGCGGCTTGGCCTGGCTTTCATCAAGTATGGCCTTGATAACCTTGGCACCACGGGTGTTACCCTTGCCCGCCTCCACATAGCTGAGATAGAGGCTGCGGGATGTGGTAAAATCAGGCGCTGGAATGACATCACCAAGCCCGCCCTGGCCGCCGTAATCCACCTTGGGCACATTGGCAACAGGTGTTTTGGTTTGTTTTTCAACGTTAAACAGGTAGAGCATACCTGCCTTTTCAGTAATGAGAAAGCGCCCGTCCGGCAAGACGGCCAGGGCCCAGGGCTCCTCGAATTTGGCCAGGCTTACCTGGTTGAAGGCGGGTTTTGCCTGGCCGGCATTGCTCTGTTCCATGGCCATGGCTATTTTGGGCAGACTGGCTGGCCAGACGGTACCCATAGCTATGCACGCAAGAAAAAGGGGAGCAAATGCGTGCTTTCGTTTCAATCCGTGGCAGGATAGGGCTTGTGCTGTCTTCATGCCATTCTCCTTGCAATCCACGCGGAAGGTGGAATTAATCGGCATTGTGCCTTTTATGCGTCGATTAGCCTGTGTGTAAAGCACAACCTTATGATACATTGGTATATATCCTACTGATTATCCACTTTCCTTCAACTGGCAAGTCGGGAAAAATGCTGCCCTGATCCGTTGTATATGGCTTGGGGCATATCGGCCTGAAAAATGAGCAGGATACGGCTGGCTACAAGCCTCTCTTTTCTTCCATAGTTTTTCCTCATCTTTTTATGAGCAACAATCTTTCCTCATCCGCACCGGAACCAGACCCCCTTACAATAGTGCCGGTGCACGACAAGGCCACTCATCAGGCTTTTTTGCAGCTCCCCTGGCGGCTCTACCAGGATGACCCCAACTGGGTGCCGCCCCTTTTACTGGAGCAGGAAAAAATCTTTGCGCCTGATAATCCATTCTTTGAACATGCGCGTTGCCAGCGTTGGTTGGCTCTGCGCGGTGCAATCCCAGTTGGCCGCATCAGCGCCCAGATCGATCAGCTCCATCTTAAGGAGCATCAGGACGGGGCTGGTTTTTTTGGCATGCTTGAGGCAGAAGACCAGGAAGAGACCTTTAAAGCACTTTTTGAGGCGGCAGAAACATGGCTGCGTGATGCGGGCCTGCGCCGCATCCTGGGGCCCTTCAACCTCTCCATCAACCAGGAATGCGGTATGCTGGTCGAGGGCTTTGAAACCAGGCCATCCATGCTCATGGGTCATGCCTGGCCGTATAT
>CAZEIT010000419.1:0-2138 GCA_964512515.1 uncultured Desulfobulbus sp. | reverse complement strand
ATCGACGCTCTGCAGGAGTACTACAAGAAGAACGGTATCGCTCCGATGGTACGTATCCTCTCCAAGACCACCGGTTTTCCGCTGAAGCGCATCTACGAGCTCTTCCCGTCCGGACCTGGCAAGGGAGCCTGTAAGATGGCTGGCCTGCCCAAACCGACCGGTTGCGTCTGATTCCTGTCTGTTCGAATCGAGTATAAAAAAAGCTGCCTGATTTCAGGCAGCTTTTTTTATACTCTTCACTTCTAACTTCTATATTTTCACTTCTTATACCCGCTTACCTCAACTCCACATCCTGTTTCTTCTGTATTATAATCCCAAGTCCTTCTGAAGCGAAAACCTTGACTCAACCATCAAAAAACCATTTCGCGGAAATGGGCATGGAACGAAGTCAGATCATAACCGCACTCCCCGCACAGAAAAGCCATCTCACCGGCGGTGTCGCTGTTCTGCTCCACCGGAGTAAATGAGCCGTCCGTATTCTGCATGTAGGTGGTGGTCACCATCACGCTTTCCAACCGTTCCACAAAATGCGCACTGTTACCGCAGCGTGGGCAGCTGATTTTGCCCAGAGGTTCCCGCACCGGCAGCTGAATTTTATGTATCTGCCGCACTTTTCTCTTATCCAGGGTTTTCACCATTACACCACCTTCACTGTCTGGCCCGTGCGGCATAGCCGCCACATTCTTGGCCATCTTCTTGTCTACTCAGTATACCGTCGGGCGTATCTGAAAATCCAGTGTCAAAAATGAGTTTTCTTCGTCTAGATTAAGCTCTCGCCAATCGAGGCGATGTACCTGAGCCATGGCTGGCCCATACCTCAGCCACTCTGTAAACTGGGCAACATCTTCGGCATAGCCTTCGCAAACAAGCTCAACCGACCCATCAGCCACATTGCGCACCCAGCCACTAAGCCCAAGTCGCAAAGCCTGCTTGCGGGCATAGTAGCGGAAGGCAACACCCTGCACCCGACCATATACCTGTGCGTGCATGCGCTTACGCACCAAGCTGCCCTGCCTCCTGCATTAGCTCAAGAAATGCATCTTCGCTCAAAACAGTGATACCAAGCCGCCCAGCCTCGGCCAATTTACCCCCTGCTTTCGTGCCTGCCACCAAATCGGTCACGCGCTGGCTCATGGATGAGGCAACCTGACCGCCTGCGGCGCGCACCAACTGTTTAGCCTCGTTACGTGAAAGGGTGGCCAAGGTGCCGGTAAAGAGGAAGACCCGATCGCTCAAGCCTTGATCCTGTGGGCGCCTCTCTGTTCTGAAGCGCAAACCTGTAGTATGGAGTCGATCCAGCAAGGCAAAGGCCGCCGGGTCATGAAAAAAACTGTACACAGACGCAGCTACCTCAGCCCCTATACCTTCCACCCCAAGCAGTTGTTCTTCTGTGGCACTGCGTAAAGCCTCCAAGGAGGCAAAACGCTCTGCCAAAGCCTCGGCAGTGACCTCGCCAACGTGGCGGATGCCAAGCGCCATCAGAAAACGCGACAATTCCACTTCCTTACGCCGCTCAATGGCGGCGAGTACCTTGGTGGCCGATCGTTCGCCCCAGCCATCGAGTTGCGCGAGGGTCTCGGCATTCAGGGTAAAAAAATCAGCCGCATCCTCAATCAAGCCGGTGTTGAGCAGTAATTCGACTTGTTTTTTTCCCAGGCCTTCGAAATCCATCCCGCTTTTGCCCGCAAAATGGATGAGGCGCTGCAACTGCTGCCCGCCACAGTGCGGATTGACGCACCGCACCGCAGCCTCGCCCTGTTTGCGCTGAAGCGTTTTGTGGCAGGACGGGCACAGCTCTGGGAAGACAATAGGTTGCTCCTCTCCAGTGCGGGCCTCGCTGATCACCTTGACCACCTCGGGAATCACATCACCGGCTCGCTGCACCAGAACCGTATCCTGCAGACGAATATCTTTACGCTGCATCTCATCCTGGTTGTGCAACGTGGCCTTGCGTACCACCACCCCCTCGATGTTGACCGGAGTCAGGCTGGCCACCGGAGTGATAACACCGGTTCTGCCCACCTGAAATTCCACCGCCTCAATTTGAGTGGTGGCCTGACTGGATGGAAACTTCCAGGCAACCGCCCAGCGCGGCGCCCTGGCCGTGGCCCCCAGACGTGCCTGCAGGGCAAAACTAT
>CAZEIT010000418.1:0-2140 GCA_964512515.1 uncultured Desulfobulbus sp. | reverse complement strand
CCAAGTAAGACGAGGTAACCATGTTGAGTAAATTGCGTGCACAGAGTGTACTCTCCTGGCTCCTGTATTTGGTGGTGGTACTGGCCGCGGTGCCGGTGCAGGCCTCCACGCCAGACTATCTCGATGACGCCAGCTATGACATCCCAGAAAACTACGAATCTATCTACGATCCTTTGGAGCCGTTCAACCGGGTCATGTTCACCTTTAACGACCGGCTCTATCTCTGGGTGATCGATCCGGTGGCAACCGGTTACAGCAAGGTGGTACCCTCGGATTTCCGCACCATTATCAGTAATTTTTTCTACAATCTGGGTGAACCGGTGCGTTCGGTCAACTGCCTGCTGCAGGGGCGCGTGGCTGATTCTGGCCTGGTGCTCTCCCGTTTTCTGATTAACTCTACAGCAGGCGTTTTCGGCTTGGCCGACCCGGCCGGCAATGAGTTTAAAATGAAGCGCATCCCCGGCTCGCTGGGTCAAACCTTTGCCACCTGGGGCATTGGTGATGGTGTCTACCTGGTGGTACCGGTACTGGGACCATCCACTCTGCGCGATCTGACTGGCGCCATCGGCGATGGTGTTGCCCGTGGGTTGTATACGCCATGGAATGATGACTTATCCACCACCAGCGCAATCTATGGTTCACAAACTATTAACGAGTTTTCGCTACACCTTGGCCAGTATCAGGATATGAAATCCATTAGTCTGGATCCGTACGTGGCCTTCCGCAACGGCTACTTCCAGTTACGGCAGAAGGGCCCTCGGACCGGGAATGCTGCGGAATTCCCAGCCATAACTCCCCCAGACATCAACTATCAAAAATAACAACAGGTGTTGCCATGCGTACTATGAAATACATTTGTTCCGTCTTTGTCGCGGCCTTGCTGGCTTTGTCTCTGCATTCACCAGCTGTGGCTGCACCCGACCCGGTGGAGCAGATAAAGCCGGTCATCACTGAAATCACCACCATGCTGACCAAGGCAGACTATAAAAAGCTGTCCAGGGAGGAACAGTTTGACAAATTTCTTGTCTTAGCCGAGAAGCGCTTCGATTTTGATGAAATGTCCAAGCGCGTGCTTGGGCCGCAATGGAATTCCTTGTCGGCAGAGCAAAAAGAGCTTTTCAATGAGCGTTTTGCCCACCTGCTTGGCTACACTTACATGGACAGAATTGACACCTATGCCGGAGAAGAGATCCAGTATGAAACACCACGTATTCGTGGTGAGCGGGCAGAGGTGCGCACCACCATTCAATTCAAGAACGGCAGTGTACCCATATTCTATATCATGCAGCTCAAGGGCTCTGAGTGGATGGCCTATGACCTGGTGGTGGAAAACATCAGTCTGGTACGAAATTATATGGAACAGCTCAGGTCGATCCTGCAGAAAAATGGTTTTGACGGCCTGATCAAACAGATCAACGACAAGATCAGCCAGTTGCAGGCCACCAAAAAATAACGGCCTGACCGCATACATATCCCTTGCCTGCTTTGCCAGGGTCAGAGCCCGCATGACAGGCAAGGGATGTCAACTTATTTTTTACCTGACTTTTCCTGAATAATCCTGTATAGTGGCGCGCTCATGTGTGCGCTTTAAAGTGTCATGCTTGTGTATTTTGATGAGATCCCGCCATTAGGCCGTGATTTTGCCTGGTTGATTACCACTCTTGAGGCAGATACAGACTGTACTCTTGACGCACCCCTTGAAGCGCACTGCCATATTGATCCTGCAGGGCAGGGAAGTGTGCACATAGAGGGGCGGTTGCGAGGAGTGGTGACACTTGGCTGTGATCGTTGTTTGGTATCTTATTTGCTTCAACTGGATACCTCTTTCCAGGTGAAGGCCATGGTCCACAGTGTGGATATGGAGTCTCAGCGGCCAGGAATTCTGGAATCTGGTCTTGAGGATTTCGAAACTGTTGCATGTGAGACTCCGTGCATTCACCTTGATGAGCTGATGCGGCAGCAATTGCTCCTGGCTTTACCGGAGAAAAGGCTCTGCTGTAGCGATTGCGCTGGCCTCTGTCCGCATTGTGGCGTAAATCGCAATGAAGAGGCCTGTGAGTGCTCGCAAAATGCTGGTCAGTCTCCCTTTGCGGCCCTTGCCGGTTGGGTGGCAAAAAAACGACATAACAATTGATATATA
>CAZEIT010000417.1:0-2143 GCA_964512515.1 uncultured Desulfobulbus sp. | reverse complement strand
TCGGGAGCACGAACGGCCAAGCGTTGAATAGGCGTTGAAATTCCCCGTCTTGCCCATGCCAATTCCATAAAAAAGCGCCGTCTATGCCAGTTTTGGAAAATGTGGCATCAGCAGCCTTTTGATAAGGATTGGAATTGCATCAAGGTATGGCCAAGACCTGGTAGATGATGTACAAATTCACCAGATCTTCTTTGAAATTATCCCTGACACGCTCAATATGCATCATTTGCAATAAGGAGAACGCATGGAAGCAGCAAAAGTTTATTTCACCGATATGCGGTGCTCAATCGGCACCAGCCTGCTGGATAAAATGGACAAACTCATGCTGGCCACAGGCATTGAGCAGATCAATTTTCACAACGCTTTTGTGGCCATCAAGCTCCACTTTGGCGAGCCCGGCAACCTGGCCTTTCTTCGGCCCAATTTTGCCAAAACCGTGGCTGACCGGGTGAAAAAACTGGGCGGCCGCCCCTTTCTTACCGACAGTAACACCCTCTACGTGGGGCGGCGCAACAATGCGCTCGTGCACATGGATGCAGCCTATGAAAACGGTTTCAGCCCGCTGACCACCGGATGTCAGATCATCATTGCGGACGGAGTCAAGGGGACAGACGATATTGAAGTGCCGATCAATGGCGGCATTCAGTTACAAACTGCCAGAATCGGCCGGGCCATTATGGATGCCGATATCTTCATCTCCCTAAACCATTTCAAGGGCCATGAGATGACCGGCTTTGGCGGGGCCATTAAAAACATCGGCATGGGCAGCGGCAGCCGGGCCGGCAAGATGGCCATGCATTCCAATGGCAAGCCAGATGTGGATCATGAAAAATGCGTAGGCTGCCGCATTTGCTCCAGGCATTGCAATCAGGATGCCATTCACTATCGTGACAACAAGAAGGCCACCATTGATCACGAGTTGTGCGTAGGCTGCGGCCGGTGCATCGCCTCTTGCAACTATAACGCCATTGCCAGCCCTATTGACAGCAGTAACGATGACGTCAACCTGCGTATGGCGGAATACAGCAAGGCAGTGCTCGACGGACGACCGCATTTCCACATCAGCGTGGTCAACCACGTGTCTCCGTATTGCGACTGCCACGGCGAAAATGACGCGGCCATCATTCCCGATATCGGCATTTTCGCAAGCTTTGACCCGGTAGCCCTGGACAAGGCCTGTATCGACGCGGTCAATGCCGCCCCGGTCATCCCGGGCACTGTTTTAAGCGATACCCAGAAAGAGACTGGGGCTGATTCCTGCGCCTGTACCGGCGAAAGCGACCACTTCCACGTACTGCATCCCACCACCAACTGGCGCAGCCAGATTGCCCATGCCGAGGCCATTGGTCTGGGTAGCGGCACTTATGAGTTGATTACTGTCAAGTAGCTGATAGCTTCACAGGTGTATAAGTGCTTATTTATAAGCAGTTTTCTTGCAATATTAATGTTTTTTCCTGACAGTCCGTTGAAAGATCAAACAACGGAGACGAAGCATGGCGCGGACCAAAACCTGGGAGGTTTTGGATGAATTTTGGAAATTTGTCGAATCCGTTGGTTTTGGCAAGCTCACAAGATGGTGACAAAACCTACCTCCGAAAGCCTGGAGGCCCAAGAAAATGGAAATATTCGGATCGATAGTATTTTGCTGTTTTTGTCTATGTACCTGAAGATAGGAGTTCCATTTTAAAGCCATGGTCACTGTGGCGAGGACGGCGAGGCTTCCTGTTGCTCTTTGATTGTTCTTTCCTCGCGCCTTTTCCCGAAGTACCGGTTCTGCCTGGAGTGATAGAGGCCGAGCCTGGATCGAATTTTCGACATGTTGGGTTCCGCCAGTTTTGGACCCGGACATGGTTGAAAAACAACCGCAGCCCCAGCCGAACCTGCCCAGCTGTCACCAGAGCTTTTTTCTCCATGTCGCCAACTGGGCCAGATCGTTCAGTTATTGATCGCAATAGATGGCCACCAGCCGCGGCAGGATATAGCCGTTGAAAGAATTTGGGGCCAACGGGGCGGCACCTGCCAGGATTGTTGCCAGGTCTCACTCCGGTTTCACCCGTTCTTCATCCGGTTAAAGAGGTCTTCGATGGCCCGGCGATGGGAGTAAGTCTTGAACAACTCGTCCGCGCTCAATCTACTTTTGGTG
>CAZEIT010000416.1:0-2152 GCA_964512515.1 uncultured Desulfobulbus sp. | reverse complement strand
GGAGGTGAATTGCTCAAGCCAGCTCACAGTGCATTTCATGTCGTCCACCTGCGCGCATCATTAAGCGCGTTTAAAAAAAGAAAAAAGAATTATTCAAACTCGGCCAGCATCAAAAACTGCACATTGTATCAATATCAGCGCTGGTATAAAACCAGCACTGCTCCAGGAGCGGCATTTCCCGGTATCAGACATGTGAAAGTGCAAACAGAGCGCGAAACAGTTCTCATGCCGAGTCCTGATACGGCCAAGGTTGTGCAGCGATTAAAACTGGGAAAGGAAGCGCAGGTCGTTTTCGTAGTACAGCCGGATGTCGTCTATACCGTATTTCAGCATAGCGATGCGCTCAACCCCCATACCAAAGGCAAAGCCGGAATAGATATCCGGATCATAACCGACCTGGGTGAGCACTGCAGGATCAATCAGACCAGACCCAAGTATTTCAAGCCAGCCTGTCTGCTTGCATACCCGACAGCCCTGGCCTCCGCAGATGACGCAGGCAATATCCACTTCGGCGCTGGGTTCGGTGAAGGGAAAAAAACTGGGGCGGAACCTGAGGGCCAGGTCGCTGCGGAACATGCGCTGGCTGAAGCTGGTGAGCACACCTTTTAAATCCGCAAAAGAAACATCGCGGTCAACCAGGAACCCTTCCACCTGATGAAACATGGGGGTATGGGTAATGTCCGAGTCACAGCGGTAGACCTTGCCAGGCGAAATGTAGCGCAGCGGCGGATCCTGCTTTTCCATGATCCGCGCCTGCATGGGGGAAGTATGGGTGCGCAGGAGAATGGAATCCGTGACATAGAAGGTGTCGTGCATGTCACGGGCAGGATGATGTTGAGGGATATTGAGCGCTTCGAAGTTGTAGTAGTCTGCCTCGACATCCGGGCCTTCAGCCACGGCAAAACCCAGACCTTCGAAGATGGAGCAAATCTCCTCCATTACCTGGGTAATGGGATGGAGGGACCCAAAGGGCAGGTAGCGGCCAGGCAGGCTGAGATCGGTCTGCTGCTCGCCGCCTCTCGCCCCGCCGCCAAAGAGTTGCTTGCGTTCGTCAAAGCGACGTTCAATATCGGCTTTGATTTCATTGGCAAGCTGTCCAAGGCGGGGCCGCTCTTCTGGCGCAGCAGAACCAAGCTGGCGAAGAATAGCGGTGAGATGCCCGCCTTTGCGGCCCAGATAGGTGATGCGAAAAGCTTCCAGGGATGCGCTGTCAGTGGCCTGCTCCAGCGCATCTAGGGCTTCTTGCTGCAAGGCCCGCAGCTGAGTTTCCATATGGATCAGGCGTTGCCCCTGGCAGCCTTGACCACACTACTGAAGGCGTGCGGGTCAACAATGGCCAGATTGGAGAGGACCTTACGATCCAGTTCAATGGCATTTTTATGCAGACCGCCAATAAATTGGCTGTAATTGATGCCATTTTGTTTGGCCGCAGCGCTCAGGCGTGCTATCCAGAGCCGGCGGAATTCGCGTTTTTTGGTGCGACGATCCCGGTAGGCAAAGCATAGGGCACGATCTACCGCCTCTGCAGCGGTTTTATAAAGCCGGTGCTTGCCGCCGCGGTATCCTTTGGCGAGCGTCAGCACTTTGTTTCTTCTACGGCGGGCTTTAAAGCCGCGTGTAGCTCGAGGCATTTCTCACTCCGTGTTCAGTTGTTTTAGGGTGTATTTTACTCAACTCTCCGGATTGGCCGGAACAACACTGTCACAAACCTTTACAGATAGGGCAGCATGCGGCGAACGGCTTTCACGTCTTGCGCGGCAATCAGGGTGCGCTGACGCAGTTTGCGTTTCCGTTTAGTTGATTTCTTGGTCAAAATATGCGAGGAAAATGCCTTGCTCCGCCGGAATTTACCACTGCCGGTTGAGGTGAAGCGTTTGGCTGCTCCCCGATTGGTTTTCATTTTGGGCATCGTCTTTCTCCTTTATCGCTATCGGCGCTGAGTCCAGGTTGCATACCAACGATTCAGCTCTTCGGTCCTACAAACATAACCAGTTGCCGGCCTTCCATTTTTGGTTCCTGTAGGATCGCACACTCTTCGCGCAACAGGTCGGCAATCTTGTTGAGGGCATCAAGACCAAGGGTTTCCGCATAAACAATCTCTCGGCCGCGAAAACGCATGGTTATTTTGACCTTGTTTTTTTCCTCAAGAAAT
>CAZEIT010000415.1:0-2170 GCA_964512515.1 uncultured Desulfobulbus sp. | reverse complement strand
GATACCGGAATAAGAACACCATGAGAACATTATGGTCAGCGCATTACGGAGAAGTAAAGTCTGGGTTGTCTTCATAACAGGCCGGCTTTCAGCAGTGCCTGCACACTTTTTCCGGTAGCGGCACGTCAATGGAATCACCACCCCAATTGAGTTTGGTGCGCAGGATATTGAAATAACTCTTCCAAGGGGAACTCACCACCAGAAGGGGCCGCTCCGCCTTGCGCACCAACAGGTAGTCGTTTTCGGTGATACGCCAGCACAACTCGCCATCCACTATCACCTTCACTTCCCCGGCAGGGGCAAGCAGGTGTGCGGTAATACTGGTATCGCTTGCCAAAAGCACGGGCCGGGATTCCAGCATGAAGGGGCAGATGGGCGTGAGCACCATGCTGTCGAGTTCACCGTGCACCAAGGGGCCGCCAGCGGAAAGGTTGTAGGCAGTGGACCCGGTCGGAGTGGCAATGATGAGGCCATCGGCCCGATAAGTGGTGATGTATTCCTGGTTGGCCCAGCAGCGCAAACGGATCATGGCGGCAGTGCTGTCCTTGACAATGACCACTTCGTTAAGCGCGCGCACCGGCTCACTCATAGCTCCGGTCGACCCGTTGATGATATTGGCCCTGAGCATGATGCGCTTTTCAATGCGGGATTCGCCCGCCAGTACCATGGTCAGAGTTTTGTAGAGTTCATCCACCGCGATTTCCGAAAGAAAACCCAGGTTGCCCATATTGACTCCCAGCACTGGCAGGCCATCCTGGCTGGCTGCATCGGCTGCATGCAGCAGGGTGCCGTCACCGCCAAGCACCACGATCAGGTCCATGGAAGGATCAATACGGTTCAAGCCGGTGGTGGCAATGCCCTGGCGGTTGAGCCACTGCGCCAGCTCAAAGCCTTTTTTTTCGGCTTCCGGGCTTTCCGGTCGAATAACGATGCCCACAAAACGAATGTTCATCCGCCTAACTCCGATGAACGTTGCGCGGCCTTGCCTATAGCATCCATGATCAGTCCGCGGAAAGCGCCCTGTTCTAGGGCCTGGATACCGGCAATGGTGGTGCCGCCCGGCGAAGTAACCCTGCCCTTGAGCACAGCCGGATGCTCGCCGCTCTCCAGGGCAAGCTTGGCGCTGCCATACAGGGTGTGCAAGGCGAGTTTTTCCGCATCTTGCCGGGGAAGACCAGCCAGCACCCCTCCATCAATCAAGGCTTCGAGAAAGGTGAAGACATAACCTGGGCCGCTGCCGCTTAAGCCTGTTACCGCATCGAGCTGCTGTTCCGGCACTTCCAGGCCAAAGCCCACGGCGGCAAAGATTGCCTGGGCCAGGCTGCAATCTTCTTGGGTGGCTGAAGCGGCGGGACTAAAGGCTGTGGCCCCGGCCAGAACCAGGGCCGGTGTGTTGGGCATGGCCCGGATCAGGCGTACCTTGTAGCCTGCGTACTTGCCTAAATCAGCAAGAGAAATGCCTGCTATGATGGAGATGAGCAGATGTCCCGTTCCCAGGTGCGGGGCATAGGCGCTTACTGCCTGGCGCGCTACCTGCGGTTTGACCGCGGCCAGCAGCACCTGGCAGCGGGCGCAGAGCTCGGCTGGGTCTGTAGCGGCCTGGATATTATAGCTCCGCTGCAGGCTGCTCAGACGCTCGGGGTTGGGTTCAACTACATAAATATGCTCCGGCGCCAGCAGATTGGCGGACAGGATGCCGCGAATCAGCGCTTCCGCCATCTGGCCGCCGCCGATACAGCCAAGCGAGGTAAGGGTACTCATATGGTTTTTTGGAAATACGAGGTTGGAGAGGGGGAAATTATTGCGGGGTATGGGCAGAGGGAATGTTGGTATTCTCGGCTTGAACGCTTGTGGCCGCAGGCAGATCAGGTTTGCGCACAACAATGCTGTGCCCGCATTTCTGGCAGGTGAAGCGTGCCTTGGTCCCTTTTATCTGGCTTTCGTCCACGTTGTATTTTTTGGCGCATTCTTCACAAATTACAAGCATTGTTCAAACCTCAACGGATCTTCTTTGTTTGTCCTACGGGGGTGCAGCAGGGCCTGCTTGTGGCAGGGAATTTGCACGGATTATGTGCACGTTGCCATAAAAAGCGGCAGATGTGCACAGCTGACCTGTTTCTTGCAATTGTATAGGATATGGCAGGTGGAAGCAATTGAAATATCAGTGCAA
>CAZEIT010000414.1:0-2184 GCA_964512515.1 uncultured Desulfobulbus sp. | reverse complement strand
CGCATGGGTCTGCAGGCCAGCCCGGAGCTAGAACAGAACCTTTTGGCCGGGCCCTATCATCCTGCCTTTGGCGAACTGGTGCAGGCCAGGCTCATGCTCAAAAAAACCCGTAAGCTCCTGAGCCGCTACCATCAGCCAGAATCCTGTTCCCTGCGCATTGCTCCTGGCGATGTTTCCATCTTCACCGGTCTGCGGCGCGCCAACCTCAAGCGTCTGGAGGCGCTTGGCCTGCGCTCCCGTTTCATCCTGGTTCCAGATCCCAGCCTGCCCAGGCAGAGCCTGCGGCTGGAGGTTTAGCCCTTTTCGTTTCCTGACCGCGCACCATGCTCAGTATCACCAATCTTTCTCTGCAGTACAGCGGCAAATACCTGTTCCGTGATGTCTCCGCGCAGATCCACAGCGGCGACCGCGTCGGCCTTGCCGGCGTTAACGGCGCGGGCAAATCCACTCTTTTGCGCATCATGTGCGGGGAGTTGGAAAGCGAGCCCGGCGTGATCAACCGCGCAGGCTGGTTTTCCGTGGCTTACCTGCCCCAGGAGCAAACCCTGACCAGCAGGGGCCGCACCCTTTTTGAAGAGGCCCGGAGCGCCTTTGACGCGGTCTTGATGCAGCAGGAGGAGCTTGAGGCCATTAATCAAGAGCTCGCCGACATCAGTCCCGAGGATGCGGCCATGGAGGGTCTGCTGGCGCGCCAGGGCGAGCTGCAGCACCTGCTTGAGGACAGTGATCTTTTCCGCATGCGGCCGCGCATCGAGCGGGTACTCTTCGGACTTGGCTTCAAAATCGAAGATTTGGACAGGGAGGTAAGCAGTGTTTCCGGCGGCTGGGTCATGCGTCTTTTGCTGGCCAAGCTGCTTTTGCAGAAACCAGCGCTCCTGCTTTTGGATGAGCCCACCAACCACCTTGACCTCGATTCCCTCACCTGGCTGGAGGACTTTCTTTTGCAGTATCAGGGAGCCATGGTGCTGATCTCGCACGACCGCGCCTTTCTTGACCGCATCACCGGCATCACCTGGGAACTGAGCCTGGGCAAGCTGAGCGTCTTTCGCGGTAACTACTCGCACTACCAGGCAGAAAAGGCCCAGCGCATGGAACTGGAGCGGGCCGCCTACGACAACCAACAGGCCATGATCCGTCAGACCGAGCGCTTCATAACCCGTTTCCGCGCCAAGTCCACCAAGGCAAAACAGGTGCAGAGCCGGGTCAAACAGCTTGAAAAGATGGAGTTAATCGAGCTTGGCGAAACCGAACGCACCATCCATTTCACCTTTCCGGCGGCAGCGTCCTCGGGCCGGGATGTGCTCAGCCTGCACAACGTGGGCAAGAGCTTCAAAGACAGGCAGGTTTTCCGGGGCATGTCCTTTTCTTTGCAACGGGGCGACAAACTGGCGGTGATCGGGGTGAACGGCGCTGGCAAGACCACGCTTTTGAAGATGCTGGCCGGGCTTGAGGCAGCGGAAGGAGAAATCAGATTCGGCCACAATGTCATCCTCTCCTACTTTGGTCAGCACCAGGCCCAGGAACTGGCCGGAGATCTGAGCATTGTCGATACCGTCTACCATGCAGCCGCAGACATGAGTATCACCCAGGTGCGTTCGCTTTTGGGCGCTTTCCTCTTTACAGGCGAGGCGGTGGAAAAACAGGTGCGGGTGCTCTCTGGTGGGGAAAAATCACGGGTGGCTCTGGCCAAAATGCTGGTGCGGCCGGCAAACCTCATGCTCTTGGACGAACCCACCAACCATCTGGATATGAGTTCCCAGGAAGTGCTGCAGGAGGCCATGGCCCAGTACGAGGGCAGCATCATCGTGGTGTCGCACAACCGTTTTTTCGTCAACTCCTTTGTCAACAAGGTGCTGGAGATCAAAGATGGTCGCGCCACCCTGCACGAAGGCAATATCGACGATTATCTCGAACGGCGGCAACGTCTGGAAGAACAGGCCGCCAAGGGAGAGGCAACCCCGGCGCGGGCTGCGGTTGCCATGACCAGCCAGGCCAGTGGAGAGCTTGAGCGGGCAGGCGATAAAAAAGAACAGCGCAGGCAAAGGGCTCAGGAACGCCAGGCTTTGAACAAAAAACTTGGCCCCTGGAAGAAGAAAAACGACGAGGCCGAGGCAGAAATAGAACGGCAAGAAACGCGGAAAGCAGAGCTTGAGGCCCTGATGGCCGACCCGGATGTGCGCCGTT
>CAZEIT010000413.1:0-2189 GCA_964512515.1 uncultured Desulfobulbus sp. | reverse complement strand
CATGGGATTGGAGCCAGCGGCAACCAGTTTTGTACCTTCACGGAAAATGGCCTGAGCCAGCACAGTGGCGGTGGTGGTGCCGTCGCCGGCAACATCCGAGGTCTTGGAGGCAACCTCGCGCACCATCTGGGCGCCCATGTTCTCGAATCTGTCTTTAATCTCGATTTCCTTGGCCACGGTTACACCATCCTTGGTGATGACCGGCGCGCCAAAGGACTTCTCAATCAACACATTACGACCCTTCGGTCCAAGGGTTACCTTGACTGCATTGGCAAGGGTGTTGACACCGGTCAGCATTTTTTCCCGGGCCTTGCCGCCATAGATCAGTTCTTTTGAAGCCATAATATATCCTCTCTTTTATTCAGATCGTCTTGCTACTTTCGCTCAGGCCTGCACAACGCCCAGGATATCATCCTCGCGCATGATCAGGTAATCTTCACCATCCAGTTTAACATCGGTTCCGCCATACTTGGAAAAAAGCACCCGGTCACCCACGGCCACATTAAGAGCAACGCGTTGGCCAGCTTCGTTCAACTTGCCGGGGCCAACGGCCATAACCTCGCCTTCGGCTGGCTTCTCCTTGGCAGAATCAGGAATGATGATGCCTCCTGCGGTCTTTTCCTCGCCTTCCAGCCTCTTGACCAGAATGCGGTCATTCAATGGACGAATCTTCATGAATTTCTCCTTCTACGTGTTTGATGCAAACTTAAAATGGTTTCGTAAAAAGAGGCAAAAATCCGCGCAATCCGTATTTCGCATTGCAGATTTTTGCCCGCTCTTGTCCAGACAGGGCTAACTGTAGGTTTGCTTATGTAAAAATCAAGGGCAGGCCATAAAAAAAACATGCTCCAAGGCAGGACCAGAATCTGCCCGGAGCATAAAAGAAGCGCTGCTGCCGGAGATCCGGCAGCACGACAAGATTTAGATAGCCACCCGCCAGCCGAAGGGGTCTGGTTGACGTCCGAACTGAATAGCCTGGAGTTCGTCGTAGAGCCGCCGCGACATGGGGCCAGCCTCGCCCTTATTAATGTGGACGGTGCGGCCCTGATAGGTCAACTCGCCAATGGGTGAAATAACAGCCGCAGTGCCGGTACCAAAGCTCTCCTGCAGGCGACCATTGGCAGCGGCTGTCATGATCTCTTCAATACTGACAGGCCGCTCACTGACCTTACCACCCCAGTTGCGCGCCAGTTGCAGCACGGAATCGCGAGTGATGCCAGGCAGGATGGAGCCCTGCAGTGGCGGGGTGATCAATTCGCCATCAAGTACAAAGAAAATATTAGAGGTGCCGACTTCCTCAATAAAGCGCCGCTCCACTCCATCGAGCCAAAGCACTTCAGAAAAACCCTTGTCCTTGGCCTCCTTCTGCGCGAGCACACTGGCGGCATAGTTGGCCGCTGTTTTAGCTTCGCCTACCCCGCCGGGTACAGCGCGGACATACTTGTCTTCCACATAAATCCTGGTTGGCTTAAAGCCCTCCGGGTAGTATGCGCCCACCGGACAGGCAATAATGAAGAAGAGGTAATCAAGGGCTGCACGCAAACCAACATTAGGCTCTACAGCGATCATGACCGGACGGATATAAAGGGTTGCTCCCTCGGCCCGAGGCACCCATTCCCGATCAAGCGAAACCAACGATTTCAGACCCTGCAAGGCCAGTTCCTCGGCAAGCGGAGGCATACAGACGCGCTCAGCCGAGCGGCTCATGCGCGCAAAGTTGTCTTTTGGGCGAAAGAAGTAGATAGCATTATCTATGCCTCGGTAGGCCTTCATGCCTTCGAAAATGGCCTGACCGTAGTGGAACACCAGAGTGGCCGGGGTGAGGGAAAAGGGGCCATAGGGTTCGATACGAGGATCATACCAGCCCTTGTCCTTGTTCCAGCGCATGGTGAACATGTGGTCGGTAAAGTGCTGGCCAAAGCCCAAGTTGTTCTCATCCGGTTTCTGCTTGCATTGCCCGCCCGTGCACGAATGCACGGCGATTTCAAGGTTTTTGGTCGACATACTGCTTGGTCCTTTTTCTCGTGGTTATCGTCTCACTGGCCCCCCAGTACTGGTGGGGCCCCTGTTAATTGGCCATATCAATCGTTGCAGTATTACCCCTGAAAGGTGGAATTTGTCCATAATTTTATCCAAAAACCAGCTCTTCCACGCACATAGCCGAACAGGCAAGAAATCTCATAATCGAG
>CAZEIT010000412.1:0-2212 GCA_964512515.1 uncultured Desulfobulbus sp. | reverse complement strand
GTCCTGGGTCATGGCCAGCATCTGAGCTGAGCCGGAGATCGCTGCCAGCGGATTTCTGAAATCGTGCGCGATCATGGCACTCATTTCGCCAATCGCGGCCAGTTTCTCCGCTTCCTGCATCTGCTGCTCCATCCGCTCTATCTGGCTGATATCCTGCAACGTGATGACCTGTGCCATGCTGATGTTTTTTTCTAGGGAGTTGGCAGTAAGATGCAAGGGAGCGCTCGAATACCCGATACGGATGCTTTCCCCGTTTTGTTTGATGAAGTCGCACGCATTTCGGGCAGGGTTTGCCGGCAGATTGTTTGCCATGGCCGGAAAAAACCGTTCAAGCGATTCGCCCAAAACCTGGTCCCGGCTATAGCCGGTGATAGATGCGGCAGCCTGGTTGTAGGAGTTGACCCGGTTGGCCGCATCAGTGGTGATGATGCCGGTTGTGATATCGTCAAAAATTTGCTGGTAGAGCTGGGCAAGTTGATCATAGGCGCGGGTAGTCTTGCGGAGTTCCTGCTGGGCGCGATGCAGGCGACCGCCCATCTGTCCGCTGATCAAGGCAGCGAGGAAAAAGAGCAGGCCGTAAAAGGCAAAGAGGTTTAAGGTGGCTGTAAAGTGCGCGGGCGGCTCATAGCCGGTTCCCCTGAAATAAGCAGGCACTGGGCTGGAAAGCTCGATGATGAGCACGGCTGCATAGAAAAAGGTGCTGATTGCGGCCAAAAAAAGGCTGCCTGTTTTGTAGAGGATCAGCCCGGCTGCGATAATGGGCAGGATGAACAGCGGGGTGAAGATGGAAAAGCTGCAGCCCGTGGCATAGACAAAGATAGCAACAAAAAGCGCATCCCCCCATAATTGACAGAGACCAAAGGCCCGCAGCTTCCAGCCGCTTGGCGCGGTTTTTTGCAGGATGAGGGCGGAAACGATGGAGAAGAGGTACAACGCCAGCAAAAAAAGGCTGGTGTGGGGCAGGGGTGGAACAATGGCATTGGTGGACTGGTCGCGCAGGATAGCCGCGATGATGCACAGCATGCTCATCAGCAGGATGCGCAATAAAATCCACCAGAGCAGATGCCTGCGCGTAGCAGCCTCGGTATCGACAAGGGGTCGGAAAATCCGGGTAAGAAACTCTTTCATAGGTAAGTCTGCGGGCAGGAGAGGCGGGAGTGGCGCAAAGGAAAAACTGACGGTTTGGTGTTAATCTATCCCCAGTTTTTTTGTTTTGTAACGCAGGCTACGAAAGCTCAGCTGGAGCAGTTCCGCTGCCTTGGTCTTGGAATTATCCGCCTTGGCCAGGGCGTGCAGAATGATCTTCCGCTCCAACTCTTCCAGCACATTATCCAGCCCCCGGGTGAAGAGTTCCTCTTCATTCTGGGCGGCAACAAATATGGCAGCAGCAGGCGCCGGTTGGAGCGTTTCCTGCCTTTGGGGCTGTACCGCTACTGTCTGCTCTTTTTGCCTGCGGTGCGAGGACAAAATCAGATTATCCGGTAGGATAATATTTGAGCTTTCCATGGCCACGCCGCGCTCAATAATATTTTCCAGCTCGCGAACATTGCCGGGAAAATCGTACTGCATCAATACTTCCATGCCATAGGAGGAGATGGTCTGCACATCCTTGCCGAGGCGCTGGGAATATTTTCTGAGGAAATGATTGACCAAGAGCGGGATGTCTCCGTGGCGCTCACGCAGGGATGGCACCCGCATGGGGACCACCGCCAGCCGGTAGTAGAGGTCTTCCCTGAAATTACCGGCAATGATCTCCTGTTCCAGAACGCGGTTGGTGGCGGTTATGATGCGGGCATTGAGCTGCAGGGTCTTGGTGGAGCCAACCGGCATGTATTCCCGCTCCTGCAAGACACGCAAAAGTTTGGTCTGGATGATGGGGGTCAACTCGCCAATCTCGTCGAGAAAAGCGGTGCCGCCACTGGCCAGCTGAAAGAGTCCTGGCTTGTCGGCGATAGCGCCGGTGAACGCGCCTTTGGCATGGCCAAACAATTCACTTTCCAGCAAGGTCTCGGGGATGGCGCTGCAGACAATGGGGACAAAAGGCTTGTTTGCAACCAGGGAGCGATTATGGATGGCCTGGGCCACCAGTTCTTTACCTGTGCCCGATTCGCCGTAGATCAGTACGTTTGCCGGTGTGGGGGCAACCCTCCTGATAAGATCAAAGATCTTCAACATCTCCGGGCTGTGGCCGATGATTTCCGGAAAATCGTCT
>CAZEIT010000411.1:0-2218 GCA_964512515.1 uncultured Desulfobulbus sp. | reverse complement strand
CAGGCCAAGAAAGCTGTTCTGTAAGAACTCAAGGCGTTCGAAATTAAAGGAGGTATGATCCAGAAGCGAGCCCACATCCTTAATCATGATGCGCATCTTCTCATAGTCTTCCTTGGGAAACATCTTGCTCTTTAAAAGCGAGGAGAGAATTCGCTGCTTTTCCACGATATTTTCGCGAATAGCAATGGTGGTTTCCTGCAGGGTGGTGATATCCAGAAGAATCTGCCGGTCTGGCTCTTTGTCGCGCACCATGGCGCGGGTAATGTAGGAAATCTGGTCGGTTATGCTTTCAATCAGATCCGCGTCATAATCAATGCGGGTTTCCAGGATGGTAAGAAAGATGTCATCTCCATCTACCGGCTTAAAAGTGCGTAATTTTCTGTAGGTTTCAGAGAAGGCGCGGAAATCGAGATTACGCTGGGTGAAGAGGATCTTGTCCTTAATGATAAAGGAAACCGGTTCATTGGAAAAGGTGCCCTCTTCCGGCACCAGAAAATTCAGGTTGATGCCAATTTCATCTTCGGTTTCAACATATTTAGAACTGCTTTCGATCTCCTCACTTTCCTGTTTGGTGAACAGTTCCACGCTGAAATCGTGTTCAACTTGCCGTTTTTCCTCGGTGGTGGGGCTGATGAGATCAACCCAGAATACATCCTTAACATCTGGATTTTCCCCGCTTTCCATGCGCACAATGGTGCGATCAAGGTAAAAGTAATTGACCATGGCCCTGCTCTCCTGCACAAAAATCGATCTTGCCAGCCCAGGCCTTGCCACATGAGTTGGCCTGCGCTTGCAGCCCAGCCGCCCGATGGCGCATATATCGCCTGGAAATCTCGGAAAATTTGTAATTTTACAGACAGCCGGCAGGAAAAGTCAATCCTGATCTCCAGCACTCAGGTATTTGGCATGATGAGCCAAAAAAGAGGAAGTCTACAGAAAAAATGACTGCAGGCAGATCAAGGCGCCAGGCATGGGCAAGGAAAGAAAAAGCGATTGAAAGGCTTGGTTTCAAGGAGTTAGCACAGCACACCCCTTGCCAGCCCTACAGAATTCCCAGCTGAAATCCAGTTGTTTCAGGACTCAGCCTAATCCTGCATACCACCACTGGTGATGAGTTCCTGTAGTTTCCACGGAGAGCTCAGACAAACACAGCCAAGCTGATCCTGCACCGCCTCTTCACAGAACCTGAGAAACTCGGACATCAGACGGGTCACGATCTTGTCTTTGTGCTGGATAATCCAGAGTTGGCGGCAGGTGTCAATGCCCTGGATATCCAAAAGCTTCAACCAGCCCTCTTCCGCTTCCCGCGCCACCGCCAGTTTGGAAAGGCAGGCTGCGCCAACTCCGGCTTCGACCGCCTTTTTAATGGCCTCGGTATGGCCGGTTTTGGTGATCACCTTTAGGGTTGAGGCATGACGACCTAAACGCTTGGTAAAAATCTCAGCCGTGCCAGAGCCTTCTTCCCGCAAAACCCAACTGGTCTTTTTCAAATCTTCAGGAATCCTGAATGATTGCTGACCAGCAAGCTTGTGCTGCGGGCTGACAATGATACCCAGTTCATCGGTAAACCAGGAGGTTGGTATCAGGGAATCTACGTTGATATCGCCTTCGACAAAACCAAGATCCGCCTGACCGCTGGCCACCAGGTTCTCCGCCTGCATGGTGTTGACCACCAACATATTGATATGGGCCTCCGGATACTTTTGCATAAAGGCACCCATCAGGTACGGCATCACATAATTCCCTAACGTGGTGCTGGCAACAATGTGGAGCAAACCAGCCACCACATCCTGCTGGCCGGTGAGCACGGTTTCCACGGCCGTCACCTGGTGCAGCATCTCCTTGGCATGGGGCAACAAATACCGGCCACGATCATTGAGCAATAAGCTGCGGCCATGGCGGTCAAAAAGTGGCCCGCCCAACTGGTTTTCCAACTCAGCCAGGGCCATGCTCACTGCCGATTGGGTCAGCAAGAGATTTTTACTGGCGCGCGTGACCTGATTGGTTTCGGCCACGGCCTTAAAAATTTCCAATTGTCTGAAAGTGATGCTCATGTGTATCTAAATGGCTATAATGTATAAAAAAATAACTACAATAAAACTGTATAACAATACAATTTAAGCGAAGCGTTTAAATTGGTCAATATTTTTTATAAGTAACCACTTCCTGCAGTACTGAAAATTACAGGGAAGCGTAAAATATGCTTTAACACCGAATG
>CAZEIT010000410.1:0-2218 GCA_964512515.1 uncultured Desulfobulbus sp. | reverse complement strand
TACTGAAGGCCGGATAATTATACAGATTATACACGCCGAAGAGCTGCAGGTTGAGGAAGCGTTCGCCTTTTTCGAATACATCCCAACTGAAACCGGCAAAGTCGGTGTCATCCAGAGGAAAGGCGTCGGGGTCTTTATCCCAGAGCAGGCCATTTTCAAAACCGCGACCGTAGCAGAAGCGGATTCTGCCATTGCCTAGGGCCTCGATGCCCCACTCATAGGCATAACCCAGGGTGAAGCCGTCAAAGGGGTAGTCCATATAGGCAACCGGAGTGGCCAGGCGGCTGTCGCTGTTCATGCGCAGTTGCGCGGGCGGGCCGTCGGTGGTGGGGCGGCGGCCGACAGAGAGCCAGATAGGCAGACCGGCGATTTCCGTCCAGTTGATGTAGGCGCGATCCACGTAAAGGGCACTGTCATTTGGGGTACGGCTGGTGTTGCCGTCAAAGATCGGGTAGCCATCGGCCAGACCTGTTGGGGTGGACTGCATGCCCCAGGCCTTATACATGGCCAGACGGCCCACAAATTCCAGATTTTCCGTGGCCTTGGCCCTCATGTTGAGGCGCAGACGGTTGGTGAGGATGGTGTCGTTTTCCTGATCCCCTTTTGACACCCCGCCAAAGATGGGCATGCCAGTGGCCGGATCCATGCCGGTCATCCCCAGAGGAGTGCCTGCGCTAAAGACGTTGTTGGCCCGGTAAAAATCGCCCCGGCTGCGCAGTTCAGCGCTGAACTCGAAGCGCGAGGCCAAATCCCAAACCTCGGAGCGTTCGTCCAGCGAATCAACGGTATCGGTGTATTCGCTGACCACCTCCTTTTGCTTAGCCATTTCCGCCTTCAACTCATCGAGCTGGCGGGAGAGCTCCTCAATCCGCTGCTCCAGTTCAGCCTGAGTGGCGCCGCTGGAACCGGCCGCGGCAAGCGAAGGGACAGCCAGGAGCCCGGCCAATGCAAGAATAGACACGGATTTCAACATTCGGCACCTCCTTATGGTCAAAAGTTATACCATTTCCATATCAAAGCCCTCTCTGTGTCGGCTTCAAAAAATGCTCGCAGGACGTATCTGTATGTACGCGCTCGTCGCATTGCCCTCGCCTCCTTGAGATACTTATTTGATCTGTAAATGGAATGAGGCCACAGTTGCGTGCAAAGCCGTACTGCGGCGAGGTTTATAGTGCATCTATAGTGGTACAAATTTTTATATTCAATATTTTTCCTCTCTTTTATCGAAAAATCTGCAAGTTCCCGGCAAACCTTGCATTCACTGGCTTTCTGGTTATTTTTTACGCATTTCCGCGGCAGGCCTGGGTAGAAAGTGCGCATATTTTTCCACTCTCCGGTGCCTGGCGGTATGCTCTCCCTGTGCCCTGACCGTAAAACATTGTGTTTCCTTCTTGTTTTTACATTGTTTTTTCAGGTTAACCCACCCTGGCACGCTTCTTGATACTATGGATATGGAGTATTCTCTGTGGCGGTCGGCTTGTTCCGCAGGTATTGGCGTACTGTGCCACACCAAAGGCTGACCCAGCTTAGGCTCCGAACGCTCTTTTTTTGTTTTCAACTTCAGCAAATGTGAATTCCCGATGAAAAAAATGAGTATTGCCGTGCTCATCCTTACCCTGCTGGTTGGGGCTGCTTTTTGGTACTGGCGGCAGAGCACCGCAGCCGGCAAGGTGAATTATCTGACCGAGGCTGTCGCACGGGGCGCGGTCACCCGCCAGGTAGTGGCCACCGGCAAGATGGATGCGGTCGATCTGGTCAGCGTGGGTGCGCAGGTGTCCGGGCAAATTGAAAAACTCCACGTCGAATTGGGGCAGCAGGTGAAAAAAGGGGATCTGGTGGCAGAGATTGATTCTGTCTCCCAGTTAAATCAGTACAACACCGACAAGGCCGCCCTGGCCAGTCACCAAGCTCAGCTCGTGGCCAAGCAGGCGGCACTCCGCATTGCCCAAACCCGCTATGACCGGGAAAATGCCCTGGCTAAACGCGAGGCCACCTCCAAGGATGCCTACGAGGATGCGGTCAACTCTTTAGCCCTGGCCAAGGCAGAGGTGGCCCAGGTGCAGTCGCAGATCAAACAGACCGAGCTTGCGCTCGATACTGATCAGCTTCGGCTGGGCTATACCAAGATTACCGCGCCCCTGGATGGCACTGTGGTGGCCGTGGTGGTGGACGAAGGTCAGACCGTGAACGCCAACCAGACTACACCCACCATTGTGCA
>CAZEIT010000409.1:0-2234 GCA_964512515.1 uncultured Desulfobulbus sp. | reverse complement strand
GGTCTTCAACATCTCTACAGAAAAGCCTCTGCCGGAAGAACTGGCTGCATCCTGGGTCAGCGATATAAACCGCCTGCATTTTCACACCATCAGGCCCCGCATTGTGCAGTACCTGGCAGCGGCGCTGATCCTCATAGCACTCATCCCGGTGCATGACCGGGCCTTTGCGCCTGGTTATGCAGATGGTGAGTTGAAATACGCCATCCATGCGCCGGTGGAAGGGGTGGTTACCGGGATAACCAAGCCTTTTGGCCAGGTAATGCAGGGCGAAGCAGTAGCAAACCTGGAAAACAAGAGCCTGGCGCATGAACTCAAAAAAGCAACCATTGCCCTGGACAAAGTACAGGTGGCCATGCAGGCCGCAGGCGGTATTGCCAGGCCTCAGCAGAATGCGCAGGAGCTGGCAACAGAGCAGAAGCGTCTGGCCAATGAAGTCGAATACCTGCGCAGCAAACTAGGCTCGCAAACAATCGTTGCCGCCCATGCAGGCATTATTGACTGGAAAGATGATCTGCAGGGGGCCTACGTCGCTGAAGGCGAAGTACTGGGCACAATCCAGCAGGAACAGCAACAGTTAGTTTCTGTTGACATACCCCTAGCTGACTGGATCGAGCTTGCGCCTGGCGCACCGGCCCTGTTTGTGCTGGATACCAGCTTCAAGCGCCTGCACGGCACCATTCACCACATCCCGCCCACTCCGCTAGCCCTGCAGAGCGGGCCGGTGTACCGGATCAAGGTTGCCCTCGATGAGCCCGTACCTGCAGGCACCGCAGGCACAGTGAGTGTGAAGGGCAAGCGGATCAACCTGCTCTGGTACTTCTTCCGCAAGCCCCTGGCCTACGCCCTGGCTCTGTTCGCAGTATGAGTGCACTCTTGCGGCCTGGCATTACGGTCAGGTTAGGCGAAAAATATCAGGGCAGCGACTTCTACTTGCAAGATGTCATTACAGCCGCTGAATGGAATATCAAACCATCCTGGGGCAACTATCTGCTGCACAGCCTTCCGCTCACTCCAAAAGAAGAAAAAGAACTCCAAGACTTCCTCAAGGCCCATGGCCTGAGCCATGGGCTGGCCCCTCGTTTCTCACCAAATCCAACCGGCATCAGATCCCTGCTCTTTCGGGCCGTGATTCTGTTCAGGCCCCAGCAAATATTGACCCGGCCCGTTTGCCAGGCTGTTGCCCGCTTTTTATTCTCACCCCCAGGCCTGTGCTTGTGGGCGGCTTTGGCCTGCCTGGCCCTGGCCCTTGTCTTTGGTCAGGTGCATGGTTTTATCCATTACGCCGCCTACTACCTGGATGCCCCGGTTTGTATCGTGCTGGGGCTGTTGCTCACCAAATTCTGGCACGAAACCGGTCATGCCATGGCTGTTGTTCAGGCAGGCGGTCAGGTCAGAGGCATGGGCGTCATGCTCATCCTGTTCGCCCCATTCCCATACACAGAGGCCGGGCCTTCTGGCCATTTTACCAGACAACAGAAGATCACCGCCGCACTTGCAGGTATCTATTTTGAATCCTGGATAGCGCTCATAGCCGTCATCCTCTGGGCTGGTCTTGAAGACGGGCCGTTACGCATTGCTGCTCATTTTCTGGCCCTGGTCAGTCTGCCGCTTACCCTGGCCATGAACCTCATGGCCTTTGGCAAGTTTGACGGCTATCGCTTCCTGTCAGCCTTCCTGAATAGGCCCGCTTTGTACGAGGATGGCAGGAAAAGCGTATTCATTGCCCTGCATAAAGTCCTGGGTATACCCTCTTTAGAACTGGAAGGATATTCAGCCAGGGGCAGGGCTCTGGTGTTTCTGTACGGACTCTTTGTCTTGATAAGCTTGAATATCGCTATCCCCCTCATGGCGGTCTATCTCTCGCTCAAACTGGGCCGGATCAGCGCAGTGCTGGTGCCTGGGGTTATGTATTTCTTTTGGATCAGGCCGGTACTCGGCTTTTACCAACGCATCATCAAAAAACACCGCAAGGAGCGCGCTATCATGCGCCGTGTACTCATCTCCGCAGCGTTCGTCTTGCTGGCCCTGGCCTGGCTGGTGCTGCCGCTGCCGCATGTCCGTCATGCACCGGCATATCTTATCAAAGAAAAACATACCGTGGTCACGCAGGGAGAAGGCTGGGTCACCAGAGTCTTACCCAGCGGCCAGGTCATGCGGGGTGAGCTTTTGGCACGCTATGCGGATACCCGTTCCCGTTACTCTGCAACGAGAACCAGGCTCGACAGAGAATCTTT
>CAZEIT010000408.1:0-2243 GCA_964512515.1 uncultured Desulfobulbus sp. | reverse complement strand
TGGTCGGCTCGGACGACTGGGAGCATATTGTCCGGGAATACGTGCCGGAATCGGTTTTTTTCCGGATGCTGAAAAAATTCGGCATCATTTCACCTCTCCACAACCGCCGGCGGGTGCTGGAAAGCATCTGAAAAAGAGCGCGGCTGGCCTTCCGCCGACCATCGCGAGGCAACGCTGGCCCGGCATTGTTCGGGAGATTCAGGACCCGACAGGATTTAGCCAGTACACTTGGGGCCCGTCACCTGCCCCGCCCCATCGAGCCCGAAAAAACCCGCAAAAAAGCCCTGGCATTTCTGCCAGGGCTTTGTTGTTGTTCGTCGAATTGGGTGTTCCGAGTAAACCGCATGAACGGTGTCAGAACAACTCCCTGGCTGAAACGGTCGGAGCGCAGCCCCTTCGTTCAGGCCGGGATCAACCCGGGTACTTGCCCTCGATGTAATCCTTGAGGTAGTGGTTCTCCACCTCGCGGATACTGATCTGCGCATTGACCACGTCGCCGATGGACACCAAGCCTTTCAATTCTTTTTTGTCCATGATCGGGATGTGACGAATACGATTCTCGGTCATGACCGCCTGCAGATAATCGACGGTATCCTCTTCCGAGGCGCAGATAATATTCCTGGTCATTACCTGGCTGACCTTCTGCAGACTGCAGTTTTCCACGCAGCCCTCGTGCACGGCTTTGAGGATATCGTTGGGGGCGACGATGCCAACGATCTCGTCCGTGTCGTTGACCACGATCAGCGAACCGATCCTGTTGCTGAACAATTTTGCGGTGGCAGCCATCAGCGTACTGTTTTCGTTGATGGTGTACACCTTGGTTCCCTTGACCTTGAGAATATCTTTCACTTTCATGGGGTGACTCCTTGAAGAGAGATTTACTGGCCGGATACCCGTCAAGCAGGGCGCCGAATCCCTGGCCGGGCGGGATTCTCCATCAGATGGCTATCGGGTACAGACTGATGGCGAACACGCAGACCGCCAAGATAAAAGTGCAAATCGGTGCCAGCCCGCCGACGGCGCGTTCGTTGAACTGATCCTCCGGCTCGTAAAAGTACATGGTAATGATGAGCCGCAGGTAATACCACATGGAAATAATACTGCTGACAATACCCAGTACGGCCAGTACAACCTGCCCTGCGTCAATGGCGCTGGTGATGATGTAGAATTTGCCCATGAAACCGGCGGTCGGCGGGATTCCGGCCATGGAGAGCAGGAAAATGCTGATCGCTGCGGCCGAGTAGGGCCTGGACTTGGCAAGCCCCTTGAAGTCATCGAAGGTCTTGCGCTGTTCGCCCGTCCCGCCCAGATAGGACAGGGCGGCAAAGATACCCAGGGTGCTGGCCGCGTACGCAGCCAGGTAGAAGGCGATGACACTGCCGGTGAACTCCTGGGTGCTGACCGCCACCAGGGCGATGAGCAGGTAACCGCTGTGGACGATACCGGAAGCGGCCAGCATGCGCTTGAGGGACTGCTGACCGATGGCGATCAGGTTGCCGCCGAACATGGTCAGAATCGAAATGTAGAACAGGTATTTGACCCAGCCGGCGTGCAGACCCGGATCGAGCACCAGGAAGTTGGCGAACACGGCAAAGATGGCGGTCTTCAGAGCGGTGGCCATGTAGCCGGTAATGGGAACGGAGGCACCGTCATAGACATCCACCACCCAGGCATGGAACGGGAAGGCGGCTGCCTTGAACAGGAAGGCCACGAGGATGAAAAAAGCCCCGCCGATGATCGCCGGCGACTGGAGGAAGGCATGGGTGCTCAGATATTGGCCGATCAGCGGAAACTTGGTGCTGCCGGCGGCGCCATAAATGAGGGCGCTGCCCATGACCAGGAAACTCCCGGCAAAGGCGCCGAGCATGAGGTACTTGAGGAGCGCTTCCGTGCTGATCACATTCTTGCGGTCATAACCGACGAGAATGTAGATGGCCAGGGACATGATCTCCAAGGCGATGAACACAGTAATCAACTCCTGGGCCATGGTCAGGAGCAGCATGCCAGACGCGGCGAACACGGTCAGGCTGTAGTACTCGGTGGTGCAGAAGGAATTCTGTTTGAAGTACGATTGCGAACTCAAGGCGGTGAACAACCCGCAGGCCAGGATGATGAGGCCGGCAGCCTTGGAGAAGTTGCTGACCACCAGAATCCCATTGAAAACATCCCCGTACAGGGCGGTGCTGCCGGTGACGCACGATCCCAACTGCACGAGAAAGGCGATACCGAACACCCCGGCACAC
>CAZEIT010000407.1:0-2248 GCA_964512515.1 uncultured Desulfobulbus sp. | reverse complement strand
GAAGGAATTCACTAAAACACCCATTTCGTCATCTACCGTGTGTTCCAGCTGAAACGCAAGATCGCCCTCGGCAACCCGGCGCGTGGCGAGCGCCAAATCATTAATTGGCGTGGTCAGGGTGCGGGAGACATATAAACCCAGCCAGATTGAGCCGAATACGATCAGCATGGTCACCACGATCAAAAGAATGATCAGGCTCAGCTTCATGGGCGCCTTGATGATGATCAGGTGCTGATAGTCGTTCAAACCGGCCTGAATGGCCTGCATCTCTGCCAGATGCGCTGTCGGGATAAGCAGGGAGGTTGCCAGAAACCAGGTCTGCGGCTGGAGCGAAGAAATTTTTACCGGCGCAATGGCCTGCACCAGTTCGCCCACCGGCGAATGCACGTTCAACACCTCCACCTTATCTGCCAAAGCCACCTGGCGCAGGGCGCCAGAAGCCACCGGCGGCAACATCACCGGTAGCAGCCGCGGACTTCTTAGGGCCAGCACTTCCTGATGCTGGGCATTGAGGATGAGGATACTGTCAGGTGCGCCTGGTACGTTATCATCCACCAATCTGCCCAAAAGCTGCTCGATCGCACCGGGATCCAAAGGATCCACCAATTTTGATTCCAGCAAAAAGGCGAGCTGCGAGCTCATGAATGCAGCCTGTTTGCGGGTATCTGCAAAAACCGACTGACTCATATTACTGGAGGCCTGCAAAGACTCTTCCACCTTGGAATTAAACCAGTAATCCATGGAGGTGGAAATGGAGCCAAAGGCAAAAAGAAAAAGCAGGGTGGTGGGAAGAAAAGATAGGGCAATAAAGGCGATGACCAGCTTGCTGCGCAGTTTAAAACCAAAGAGCTGGTGGCGACGCTCGAAAAAAAGCTCTGCCAGTTGCCGCAGGACCATATAGAGCATGATCAGCAGCAGGAAGGCATTAAGGTTGATCAGGGCGAAGTAAATCGCGGTATCGACCCTGGGCTTTAAGAGAAATTCTCCTCCCAAAAGCTTGTACTGCACATACCCCAGAACCGGGATGAGCAGCAGGCAGAAAATAATGATCCTGCGGATAAGACGCCGCTTTTCTTTGCGTTGCTCCGCGCTAAGCATGGAAGAACTGAACTCAGTACCTGAATTCTATGGTACGCCGGTCGGTTTGGATGCCGCTGATTTGCCAGATAGGCACAAAACGGCCCAGATTGAAGGGCAGCAAACCCTGCTTCAGCACTGCCTGCATGTGGATGGCATAGGGGGCGTCAGCAACCAAGGAGGAAAGCTCGGCAACAGGTATATGGCTGAATGTGCTCAGCCACTGTCCGGCTTGAGTCAACGAATGGGTCCTGCGAGGATTATCCTTGGTGTCAGGGGTAATGAAGACGTACTCCTCTTTCTCTTTATCGTACCAAAGGGTGTGGGTGAGGGAAGACCTGTTCAGCGAGGCCCCAAACCAGCCGCTGTCCTTGCGTACCAGCTCAGCCGAAAAAACAAAGGTAAGGGTATTGCCATCACGCAATTCCTTGAGCAGGGTCCTCGTCAAAGCGCCATGAATGGATGCCGACAAACGCAAAACCCCTTCTGCGGTGGTGACGACGATATGTTGAATTTCCGGATCTTTTTCCCTCACTGCTGCCGCCATGGCTGCAGGACAGAATAATACGAAAATGATGGCCACAGTGGCCAGGTATGCAGGCAAAAAACGGAGTTTCATCGGGTTGGACAAGTTGACATGGACCGGAGCACACCAAGCCCCGGCATATTGCATCTACTAAATATTGTAGGTAAGTATATACGTGATACCCTGCTCCTTGTCCAGCGGCAAGCAACTGGCTACATCCTGTCCAAGGCATTGCGGAGCAGATTGCCAAGAGCCCGGGTGGATTTCAACACCCCTTCCCGTAAGTCCCTCCAGGACTCATCTCCGGTTCCAGTATGAGCCCCACCGGCCGCTCTTAACTGCTGCCGTAATTCGTTTACCTTATATTCGATTTTGCCGATTTCTTCGGCGAACCCGGCCTCAGCCTCGGCAGCGGCCACCCGTGCCTTCATGCGTATTTCTTCAAGCTGGGCAATTTTTACAGCCAGCTCCAATTTTAACCGCTCCCGTGCCGCCCCTTGTGTCTCCATGATCATCCTCTTGACTTGAAATAATCGGTTTTTTAAAAAGATACATCTCCTAACCGTGCATACGATAAACACCCCTGCTTTTCTCGACAAGTGTGAGCAGCTTTGGTACTGTTTACGCATTTTGTGAACGGATACA
>CAZEIT010000406.1:0-2263 GCA_964512515.1 uncultured Desulfobulbus sp. | reverse complement strand
CGACCCAAACCGAGCTCTTGCAAAACAGCGATTCATGCCTATTGTCTGATCGTTTTTCTGGAGACATGGCACCGGCTTGGTCTTAGTTTTAAAAACATCAATTTCACCTGCATAAGATAAGTTATTATTGCCCGCCTGAGAATGAGTTTCACCATGGAAATATCCCAAACCCGCGTTGCAGCACCCCAGCCATCCCGTCTCGTCAAGGGACTGGGCACGCTGGGATATTTGACCATCGACACCCTGGCCGACCTGGGCAGAATGGGGTTTTTCCTACTCATGGCATTGATCGGCCTGTTCAAGCTGCCCTTTCGCTTTGGCGAGGTGCTCAAACAGTTGCGTTTTATTGGTGCGGGCTCAATCACGGTTATCTTTTTTACCTCGCTGTCCACCGGCATGGTGCTTGGTCTGCAAGGCTACAGCGCCCTGAATCGTTTCGGCGCAGACGGCATGTTGGGATCTGTTGTTGCTTTAAGCCTGATCATGGAATTGGGCCCAACCCTGACCGCCATTATGGTGGCAGGTCGGGCAGGCTCGGCCATGTGCGCGGAATTGGGCATCATGCGCATCAGCGAGCAGATCGACGCCCTGGACTGCATGGCCATCGACCCCTTCCGCTATCTCATCTCTCCCAAATTTTTGGCAATGATAATCTCTATGCCGCTTTTGACCGCTGTCTTTGACGTGGTCGGTATCTTTGGCGGCTATCTGGTGGGAGTGGAGATGATGGGGGCCAACAGCGGCTCGTTCATGGCCGGCATGGCCCATAACGTCACCAATGCCGATATTCGCATGGGTTTTGTCAAGTCCCTATTTTTTGGCCTCTTGGTGGCCTGGATCTGTACTGGCCGTGGTTTCTTTGTGCATATGAACAGGGGAATGGGCTTTGGTGCCGAAAGTGTAAGCAGGGCTACAACCCAGGCAGTGGTCTTTTCCTCCATTTCCGTGCTTGTTTTTGATTACCTGCTGACTTCGGTGCTTCTGTGAATACTGATGCTCAAACAGAACAAAGTGAAGCCGAGGTAGCAATCCGTTTTGTCTCGGTCTCTAAATCTTTTGGTCGGGGGGCAAGGCGTAATCAGGTGCTGCAATCAGCCAGCTTCAGCGTGCCCACAGGCAAGACCACGGTCATTGCCGGAGGAAGCGGGCAGGGTAAAAGTGTAACCCTCAAGCTGATCCTGGGCCTGCTCAAGCCAGATTCTGGCCAGGTGCTGGTATTCGGCCATGATGTTGCCCGATTGGGTGTAAACGCTCTGAGGGAACTGCGCATGCAGTTCGGGGTGCTTTTCCAGGGCAGTGCCCTGTTCGATTCCTTGAGCGTGTTTGAAAATATTGCCCTGCCGCTGCGCGAGCGAACCAAACTGACCGAGGATGAGATCCGACACAAGGTGGAAAGCACGCTTGAGCAGCTTGAACTCCTCGGCCATGAAGACAAGTATCCAGCTCAGTTGAGCGGCGGCATGAAAAAACGGGTGGGTCTGGCCAGGGCCTTGCAACTGGAGCCCAAGCTGGTGCTCTTCGACGAACCCACTACCGGTCTTGATCCGGTGATGACCCAGGATATTTACGAGCTATTCAGCACCACCCAGAAACGGCTTGGCTATACAGCCATGATCGTGAGCCACGATGTGCCCCAGATATTTGCCCTTGCAGACCAGATTATTCTGCTCAACAAGGGTGAGCTGGACACCTTTACCGATGCCAAACAGATCGTTCATTCACAGAAAGAAGCCATTCGAGAATTTGCCCGGACAGTCATGGGCCCGGGTTTTACAGGATAAAGGAGAGAACGATGGGTAATTCCCGTATCGAAGTTATGGTAGGCGTTTTTCTGATCATCGGCTTTCTCGCCTTTGGCTGGCTTGCCCTGCGCCTGGGTGAGGTTTCGATTTTGACTCAAGGCACCACCTATACCCTGGATGCTGCGTTCAACAATGTATCTGGCCTGAAAAAAGGTGCGGAGATCCAGATTTCCGGGGTGAATGTGGGCACAGTGAGAGATATTCGCCTGGATCAGGACAATATGGCACTGGTGCGCATGCAATTGCAGCAAAACGTGCACCTGCCACTTGACTCCATGGCCTCTATCAAGACCCAGGGCATTATTGGCGACAAGTATATCCAAATAAGCCTTGGCGGCGACACCACCATGTATAAAGAGGGTGAGATCGTGGTGGATACAGAGTCCACCGTGGATATCGAGTCTCTTATTTCCAAGTTTGCTTTTGGCCAGGTCGGCGACTCATCCAAGTAAGACGAGGTA
>CAZEIT010000405.1:0-2267 GCA_964512515.1 uncultured Desulfobulbus sp. | reverse complement strand
ATAGCGAGAAATAATCATTTCCCTTCCTCTTTGTCTGTTGGAAGAAGATTCTGCTCGCCCAGGAGGGCAACGATTTTTTCCAAACACTCCAGATGATTGCGTCCCTTGGCTTCGATGCGGTCATCTACGGCTTCGGCGGTCCAGGCATGGTCAAAGCCGTTGCGGATTTTGGTAATTTCCTTGGCGAGCGTTCGGGTCTCTTCGGTAATGATGCCGGCCTCTTCCAGCTTTGTAAACCAAGGGCTGAGCGTCTCTCGGTCCTTAACGGGATCGGGTCGGTCGGTCGGGCTGCTGGCTGGCTGTTTCTGCCATTTATCCCTGGGATGCTGGAGCATGCCAACAATGGCTTCCGCAAACCTTAGCCGGTAATTTCTGGCCCTTTTATTTGTCAAATCGCGAAAGGAATATTCGTCTTTCGGCAATCCTGCCATGCCCACCGAGCCCAGCAATTCCCGCAGGGCTGTATAGGCCTGCATAAACAGGCGGTGTTCCAGCAAGACCCGGATAATTTCCAACTGCAAGCGGAAATAGGCCATGTCATAGCGTCCACTGGGAACAGCGTTTAAGACGCCGAATTTTTCCCGCATCAGGTCCAGCATGACCTGGGCGGAACCACTTGCCTGACTGCGAGCCTGTTCAACCCTCCCCAGCGCATCACTGACCTTTTGACCGACATGGTTGACGTCAACATTGCGGATGCAGTCGGTCATTGCTACAAACGCCTGAATAAGCGTCGGGTCTTGCAGGGAGCGCAGGCCTTTAACGTCGGTTGACGTGGCCAACTCTCCCAGTTTACGGGCATCGGCATCATCGGTCAGTCGGGATACGGCCTCGGCCCAATCGTTGATGACGTAAAACTCCTGCATATCAACAATGGGGTGTGGTGCGCCCGTTCGGGTTCTGTCGTACCAGGCATACAACGCATGGGCGAGCCTCACGTTTTTAGCCCGCTGAAGAAAGGAGATGGCGCTGGAAAACACGATGGGCACAGCCCTCATGCCGTGGGTAAAGTCGATAATCAGCGTATCGTTCTGACCCACCACGTGCAGCAGCTGTTCAAACCACCCCCACTGGTTGGCGGCGCTCATGTCGGTCGGAACCAGCGGCTCGGGAACGAGCAAGGCCGGCAGTGTCAGCACATGCCCGGCCAGTTCATCCCGCAATGCATCCAGGTGCTTGTCTCTGGATTCTTTGGTGCACAAAAATACCACCTTGTCCACCGGGCCTTCTACACTTGCCTTTTCCTCCAGGATTTTCAGGATAACGGTCTGGGCAAAGCAGGCTTCAACCGGGTCTTCCGATTTGCCTGGCCAGTTATAGACGGCCTTGTCGTAACCAGGATTTTTTCCATTTGCCCCTATTCCCAGAAAACTCACAAAGACTTTTGCCATGAAGCGCTCCTGTTAAAACCGGATTTCCATTTTTTCCGGAATGGGGAAAAGCAACCACTCCAGCATGATATAGGTCAAAAAAGGCTAAAGCAAATCTTGCAACCTTGCCGCTTCATTCGCAGTTTAGCTTCAACCGGTTCTTTTCAATTCTTATGCCGTAGCGTGTGCTGGGTCTCTTTCCCCACGGTTGAATAGTCAGTTGCTCGCCCGCCGGCCCAAACGCGGTGCGCAGGCTCTGATTGACGCGTGACATATAGGATCGAAAATTCTCCGCGTTCAGGTTGGTGATGCCGGTGTCGCTCATGCCGTTGGCGTTAATACCGCGAATCGTTTCGTACAACGCAGTGATGCGTTCCTGCTGGGTAAAAAACTCCTCCAGGCCGAGAAACCAGGGTGGGCAGTCTGTCGGATCCTGCGGCAACGCGTCGCAACTGTGCAGGCGGATTTCGGCAAAGCAGGCCAAAAGCGCCAGATGCGCCGGTTTGATATCCATTTGCAGCGAACCGTAAGCCACGGTTTTTCCGGCCAGCGAGAGGGTGAAAAACCGTTCTTCCTCCCGTACCAGTTGGGTCATGAGCGCGCCCGGCGTGTCTGGCCCGGCAAGCAGGCATCCCTGCAGGTGTTTGCGCAAAGATAAAAAGGGAATGGAGATGAGTTGGATGTTGGCAAAACGGGTTTCTTTGTAAAAAGGCTCGCCGTTTTTGTCGTGCAACTTCAGGAGACGGGATTCTTTTGGCGGGTACCAGAACTCTCGATGGCTCTCAAATTCTGGAGAAACAAGCACATGATAAATACGATCCTGCTTGCGGCCATACATCTGGGCGGCAAACGAGACGCAGGATGTCATGGTCTTGCGCCCACCAGCCACCAAAAAAT